>DATMRM010000337.1:0-3308 GCA_035566155.1 Steroidobacteraceae bacterium
CCCTCGATCGCACCGGTGAACATCGGCGAGCGGTCGAACGCGGCACGGATGATCGCGTGCGTGCGTTCATTGGTATGGGTGATATGGCATGGGACCTGACGCGGATGTTCGGCAGCGGTTCCGAGAAACGAGAACACCGGCAGCGGTTGGTCGCTGTGCTGAACCGCCAGCGTCGAATAGTCGATCGTCCGGCCGTCAATGCGTGGCGGCGTACCGGTCTTCAGACGCGCTGTTCGCGGTGCGATTTCGCGAAGCCGCAACGCCAGCGAATTCGACGGTGCCTCACCGGCCCGGCCGCCCGGATGATTTGTCAGCCCGACATGAATGCGCCCAGCCAGAAAGGTCCCGACCGTCAGGATGACTGCCCGGGCTTCGAACTCGATCCCGCTGGCGGTGACGACGCCGCACACCTGCTCGCCGTGCAGGCGCAGATCGGAGGCTTCCTGCTGGAACAGCGACAGTCCCGGCTGGTTCTCGAGCACGGATCGAATCGCACGCTTGTAAAGCTGGCGATCGGCCTGAGCGCGGGTGGCCCGTACAGCCGGACCCTTGCTGGCATTCAGCATGCGAAACTGGATGCCTGCACGGTCCGCGGCGCGCGCCATCGCGCCGCCGAGCGCGTCGATCTCGCGCACCAGATGGCCCTTGCCGATGCCACCGATGGCCGGGTTGCAGCTCATCGCGCCGAGAGTTTCGATGCTGTGCGTGAGCAACAGGGTCGAGCGACCCATGCGGGCAGCCGCCAGCGCAGCCTCGGTACCGGCGTGGCCACCGCCAACTACGATCACATCGAAGACTGTCGCGAAACGCATGGGGCGCGCAGTGTGCAATCCGATCTGGGCCGACGCAACTAGAGGTCAGGTCGGCGCAATTGAGTCATAAACGATGCCTTCTCTGACGCATCGGCCCGCCTATTGAACCAATTGAGATACATTAGACGGCTATTTACCCACACAGAAGGACGAGAAAATCCGGCCCAGCAACTCATCAGACGACTCCGCACCGACGATCTCCCCCAGGGCGCCTTGTGCGCGCTTCAATTCTTCGGCGACCAGCTCCGGGGTTCTCCCGCCTGACAACAAGCGCGCCGCGGCGGACAGGTTGCCATCGACGGCGCTGAGCGCCTCGAGATGGCGGGCGCGCGCCGAGAGCGCATCCGTCCCGCTATCCATCCCCGCGGTTTGCTTCAGGTGCGACACCAGCGCGTCGATCCCCGCGCCCGTGAGTGCAGAGAGCGCCAGGATCGGTGCGGTAGACTGAGTGGACAGGCTCGCCGGCGGCGCTGGCGTGGTGAGATCGATCTTGTTGAGCAGTACCGTGACCGGTACCTGTGCCGGCAATGAATCGCGCTCCTCGAGAAAACCGCGTGCCTCAGGGTCCGCCGCCGCATCGATCACGAACAGAATCCGGTCCGCGCCCTGCATCGCCGCCCGTGCACGCCGGATCCCCTCGGCCTCGACCTCGTCGCTGGCGGGTCTCAAGCCCGCGGTGTCGAGCAGGGTGAGCGCCAGCCCGTCGAGCGTGATGCGTTCACGCAGCACATCGCGCGTGGTTCCCGGGGTCGATGCCACGATCGCCGCATCGTGACCGGCAAGCCGGTTGAGCAATGTCGATTTGCCAGCATTCGGTCTGCCAGCGACGACGACGGTGATTCCGTGCGTCAGCAGCCGACCCTGGCGCCCGGTAAGCTGCAGCGCATGCAGTTCGGCGATCGCGCCTTGCAAGCGATCCCCCAGCGCTCGATCGGACAGCAGGTCGAGACGCTCCTCGGCGAAATCAATCGCTGCCTCGACATACGTTCGCAGCTCGTTCAAGCGCTCACTCAAAGCGACGACGCGGCGTGAGAACTCTCCCTGCAGCGAGCGCAAGGCCGCGCGCGCGGCACCCTCGGAGGCGGCATCAATCAGGTCGGCCACCGCTTCGGCCTGCGCCAGATCGAGCTTGGCGTTCAGATAGGCGCGTTGAGTGAATTCACCGGGTCCGGCGCGCCGGGCGCCGAGCTGCAGTACTCGGCGTATCAGTGCCTCGACCACCACCGGACTGCCGTGACAGTGCAGCTCCAGCACGGATTCGCCGGTGTAGGAATGTGGCGCTGGAAAGTAGCAGGCGAGGCCTTGGTCGATCGGCAGCCCGTCAGCACCGTAGAAGGCGCTGCTGGTCGCGCTGCGCGCGCCGGGCAATGTACGAACCAGTTGCCGCCCGATGCCTTCGGTCTGCGGCCCGGAAATGCGCACGATCGCAATCCCACCACGCCCCGGCGGCGTGGCTGCCGCGACGATCGTATCGGTTAGCGCTTCGCGACCGTGGCCCCGATGCGACGGTTGATGTTCCACTGCTGCAGAATCGACAGGAGAGTGTTGGTCACGTAGTAGAGCACCAATCCAGCGGGAAAGAACGCGAAAGTGGCTGACATCGCGAACGGCATGATCGCGAACATCTTCTGCTGCATCGGATCGCCGACCTGGGGATTGAGCTTGAACTGCAGGTACATCGCCCCGGCCATGATGGCCGGTAACACGAAGAACGGATCGCGTGACGACAGATCATTGATCCACAGCATGAACGGCGCCTGGCGCATCTCGACGCTGTCGCGCAGCACCCAGTAGAAGGCCAGGAATACCGGGATCTGTATCAGCATCGGCAGACAGCCCGACAGTGGGTTGACCTTCTCGCGTTGATAGAGTTCGACCATCGCTCGATTGAGCTTCTCGCGATCATCCTTGTAAGTCTCGCGCAGCGAGTTCATGCGCGGCGTCAGTGCCTTCATCTTCGCCATCGATTTGCCGCTGGTCTCCGCCAGTGGGTAGAACAACAGCTTGATGAGGCCGGTCACGATGATGATCGTCCAGCCCCAGTTGCCGATCAGTGAGTGCACGTGCTCGAGCAACCAGAACAACGGCGTGGCGATGATCCGCAGCGTGCCGTAATCGGCCAACAGATTGAGCTTCGGATGGACCTGATCCAGAAGCTTCTGCACCTTCGGCCCGACGAACAGTGTTTCGCGCGTGTCGCTGCTGGCGCCCGCCTCCAACTGTTGCAGCGATGCTTGCGCCTTGAGCAGAAACTCATTGCCCTGAGTCTGTAACTGGTAGCGATAGTCCGTGCCCGATGGCGGAACCACCGCGGCAACGAAATCATGCTGAGTCGCCGCGAGCCAGCCATCCTTGATGTTCTGATTCAGCGTGGGGGTCTTGGTCAGATCCAGCTTCGCGAACTTCTGTCCGTCGAACAATGCCGGCCCTTTGTACGCATAGGTATCGGGATGAAAGTACGAGCGCTCGACCGGCGTGTTGTATCGCAGAATCTGC
>DATMRM010000338.1:0-8582 GCA_035566155.1 Steroidobacteraceae bacterium
GCCTCGATCGATTCCACCTCATCGATGGGAATCGGCTTCGCGGCTTGCTTGATCCCAAGCAGGTCGCGAATGGTGGACACCGGTCGGTTGTTCACGAGCTGGGAAAACAGCCGATAGTGCTCATAGTCGCCCGAGACCACCGCTGCCTGAAGAGCGCCGACGACGTCAGGGTTGTACATGTGGTACTCCCCGCCGTGCACATACTTGTAGATGCCGCCCTGCTCGACTCCGACCCGCGGATTCCAGGCGCGCATCGCCAGGTAGCGCGTATCGCCTTCCAGGTCCTCGAACGACGCCCCTTCGATGCGGCTGGTCGTGTGGCGGAAGCACTGATCCACCACTTCGCTCGACAGACCCACGATCTCGAACAACTGGGCCGCGCGATAGCTGCCAATGGTCGAGATGCCCATCTTCGACATGATCTTGTACAGGCCCTTGCGGATGCCGCGCCGATAGCTGCGGCCGATTTCGCGCTGTTCCGCGTAGCCGAGCTTCACCTGGCCCCGGCGCATCATTTCGTACAGCGTCTGGTAGGCCATGTACGGATAGACCGCGGTCGCGCCATAGCCGATCAAACAGGCGAAATGATGGGCATCGCGCGCAATACCGGTCTCCACCAGTAGATTGCATTTGCAGCGCAGTCCGGTCTCGACCAGACGATGCTGAACCGCTCCAGTTGCCAGCAGCGCGTGCATCGGCAGCTTGCCCTGCACCAGGTAGCGGTCGGAGAGCAGCAGGACGAGCTTGCCGTCGCGCACCGCGGCTTCCGCCTGATCGCATACCCGCACAATGGCGGCCTTCAGTCCTTCCGGGGGCTCGTACTGCAGATCAATAAACTCATGGGCCTCGGCCACGTCATCCGAGGCCAGGATCTGACGCAGCTTGCGCTGCGAGAGAATCGGGGAACTGAGCACGATCTGGCGTGCATGTTCCGGACTGGGGGTGAATACATTGCATTCCGGACCGATCTGCGTGCCGACCGACATGACGATCGATTCGCGCAGTGGATCGATCGGCGGATTGGTCACTTGCGCAAACTGCTGCCGGAAGTAATCGCACAGCGAACGGATCTTGTGTGACAGCACCGGCATCGGTGTGTCATCCCCCATTGACCCGACCGCTTCGCTCTCATCCTCCGCCAGCACGCGGATGATCTCGTCGCGCTCTTCGGCGGTGATGTGAAACATCTTCTGATAGACCGCAAGCGTCTCGCGGTCCATCGGCTCGGCGGCGAGCCGCGGATCGATCAGGTCGGACTGCAGGTAGCGCACACCCTTCTTGAGCCATGCCTTGTAGGGGTGACGAGATTTCAGCATCGCATCGACGTCGCGGGTCTCGAGCAGCGCGCCGGTCTGCAGGTCCAGCGCTACGATCTCGCCGGGTCCCAATTTGCCCTTGCGTACCACGTCTTCGGGCGCGTAGTCCCAAACCCCGGTCTCCGATGCGATCGTCAGATGGCGGTTCTTGGTGATCACGAAGCGCGCCGGCCGCAGGCCGTTGCGATCCAGCGTGCAGGCGGCATAGCGCCCGTCAGTCATCACCACACCTGCCGGTCCATCCCACGGTTCCATATGGGCGGAATAGAACTCGTAGAACGCGCGCAGGTCGGAGTCGATCGTATCCACTGACTGCCAGGCCGGAGGAATGAGCAGCCGCAGTGCGTGCGGTACGTCCAGACCCCCCATGAGCAATACCTCGAGCATATTGTCGAGACTCTGAGAGTCCGACCCCGTCAAGGTCACCAGGGGGGCGATGTCGCTCAAGTCTGGCAGAACCGGGGAGCGCAGCACGCAGGCCCGCGCCAGCGCCCACTGGCGGTTACCCTCGATGGTATTGATCTCACCGTTGTGCGAGATGTAGCGATAGGGGTGCGCCAGACGCCACTGCGGCAGCGTGTTGGTGGAAAAGCGCTGGTGAAACACCACGACCGAGGACTCGAGCCGAGGATCGGCCAGGTCCGGGTAGAACTCGACCAGATGCTGCGGCATGACCATGCCCTTGTAGACTATGGTGCTGGCCGACAGGCTGGGCACATAGAACATCGCATCGGCCGGCAGCGCCTTTTCGGCCCGGCGACGGGCCAGAAACAGTTTGCGATTGAAGCTGGCCTCGTCGATGTCCGCGATGCGGCAGTTGACGAACAGCTGTTCGATGCTGGGCAGCGTCTTCAGGGCTTCGGGTCCGCAGGCCTCGGGCGTCGTGGGCACGACCCGCCACCCGGCGACGACGAGTGCCTCGCGCTCGAGTTGGGTCTTCAGTTCCGTCCGCGCCGCCTCCGCCAGAGTGGCGTCCTGGTTCAGGAACACCAGGCCGGATGCGAACTGCTGGCTGAGCTTGATCTTGGCGTCGCGCGCGAGCGCACGCAGGAATTTCTCGGGCTTTTTGAGCATCACCCCGCAGCCATCCCCGGTCTTGCCATCCGTCGCGATCGCGCCGCGGTGGGTCAGGCGGTTCAGGGAGGCAATGGCGGTCTTGACCAGCCAATGGCTCGGCTTGTCGTCCAGGCTGGCGATCAGCCCGAAGCCACATCCGTCTCGCTCAAACGATTCGCGGTAAAGCCCGCGGGTGCTCTGATTGTCCATAGGTCGCCCGTCCCTCGGTTTAACCCTTATCAGGCGCGTCGGTCGTGTGGCCGCTTAGGCGAGGGACCCGCGCGGCGATCGAGCAGAAAGCTTGCTTGCGATTTCCGGGACTGAAGAGGCGTCAGCACCAGCTGCCCATCCAATATACCGATCGGGGACATGCGGTCAAATTCATTCAGTGTTGATTCATATGCGCAGCCGTAATGTGTGTCCCAGGCGCCAACGGTGGACCTCGAAGCTCCCAGCAGCCCTTAACGCGCAGCTGGGTTTGAGCCCTCCCTCCGCCGTGACGCCTGAACCAACCCAACCCGGCGGGCTCGTGATGCGAATTGCGCGAACCCGCCGGGCCGCGTTTTAGCTACTGTTGCCGCGTGGCACTCAACGCAACCCTCCACAGCTTGGAGATCCAGCTCAGCGACTCGGACCGGGGTGTCTACCAAGCCCTGGCCTTCCGGGTCGCGCAGCACCCGTCCGAAACCCGCGACTACCTGGTGACCCGGGTACTGGCCTACTGTCTGGAGTACACGCAGGGACTCGCCTTCTCCCGGGGCGGGCTGGCTGAGCCCGATGAGCCCGCGCTGACGATCCGGGATCTGAGCGGCACCCTGACGAACTGGATCGAGGTTGGATTGCCGGAAGCGGCCCGATTGCACAAGGCGGCGAAGAGCGCAGCTCGCGTCGTGGTCTACCCGCACCGGGATCCGGGCGCATGGCTTGCGAGAATCAGGTCCGAAGCGATCCACCGCATGGATAGAATCGAGATTTATGCAATCGATCGTGAATTAATCGCGGCGCTGGTCGCTCGACTCAGCCGCCGTATGCGATTCGACTGTGTCTCTAGCGAGCGACATCTCTATCTTTCGTTTGATGACGGTACGATAGACGGCAGCATCGCGCGCCTCCACCTCAGCGATGCGGTGTGAACGCGCACGATGAAATGAGAAACAACTCTCGGTACCGCACGAGGCACTAAGAGATATTTAATCCCGCTTGAGTTCGAACGTGCGAACGCAGGCAAGCGGCTCCGAGACTCCCAGCAGCCCTTTTCCTGCTCGGATTTGAGTCTCGCCCGCTCGATACGCAAGACCTCGATCCGGCGGGCCCCTCGAACCTTTGATCGTCCGGCCCGCCGGCCATCCGCGCAAGCCCGCCAGTCCTTACTTATAAGTAATCGTCAGGGGGACGCGGTAAATATTTCGGCTCGGATAGGTACTGTAGAACAGCTGCGGCCTACCGCTGCTGGTGAACTCATAGTTGTAGCCTGCGGAGCTGTCGTCCAAAATCGAAGGGTAGAACAACTCGCCAAATCCGATGACGGGACCGGTCGGATCCGTTGTCAGGGTGGCAGTGCCGACGATCTCCTGAGCATCGCTCCACGCAGGATTTGCAAGGCTCTTGGTGGTTGAGAAGTAGACCGGGCTACCGTCCTGATTGAGCGTATGAACCAGGATGAAACACTGGGCCACGGTGTCGTAGATGAGCTGCACCGATGCTGCATTCAACGTCACACCGGCGATTTTTGGTGCGAACACCGCGAAAGTTCCATTGGCCACGGGCCCATAGCCACTACCCCCGGTCCAGGCCGACCATCCATTCGGGTTTGTAATGTCTGATGTGCGCAGTATCACGAAGCCAGATTTGTCGACGGGCGCCTCAAACACGCCGGCTCCCGGGTCGATTGCACTGAAGTTTCGGTGAACGTAGTAAGCGATACTGTAGTAGTAGCCAGCTTGCTTCACTACACGACTAGGTCCGAAGATGCCCGTGTGGTCGAGCGCGTGCAGATAGATCTGACTGGCAAGCGCCTGCGAGCCCGTCCACGTATACGCCGCATCCGCAACCGTGTGATTGCCATTGACACTGTTCAGCTGCCAGGTCGCACCCCCATCGTCAGATTTCAACGAATCAATCGTGTTTGCCCAACTATTCGTCCGCGCGCGCGAACTCGGCAACGCATTGCAGTTACCTACGAGCAGACACCCATACCACTCGCTGTGCGCGAGGGAGTAGAACGTTTTCCCGTCCAGACTGTATGGGCCCATCATCCAGTGCCAGTAATTGTGCAGATCCTCGGTGATTTGGCTGGCTGTATTGGTGCTGCTATAGATCTCGCTCGCGTCGACGGTCAGGTGCTCAAGATCACTACCGCGCATTCTCCAGGTGTCGATGTTCGGGATCGACAGATTGACGGTACCGTCCGATTCCCTCCACGCCGTCACCTGCGCATCCGGGAAGTTGTCCGCGCCTTGCGCCTGCGTGGTCTTGTTGAACACTTCAACGGGAGCACCCGCGAGCTGGATGCTGACGATGGTCTTGGGCGTGGACGCACCGCTGGAAGAACTCGAGTTGGCACCAGAGCTTGAGCTGGAACTCGTCGCTAGGGCGCCGCTCGAACTACCGCCTGAGGGTGTACCACTGGACGAACTGCCGCCGTGTGACCCACTGCTCGACGAACCTCCGGCGCCGGAACTTGAACTACCGGTCCCCGATACACTCGCCTCCTGAGCAATACTGATCGTCGCCTTGGATACCGCTCCCAGGCTCGCGCCGTCGGTACTCGACATCAGACGGACGCTGAACTGTTTACCGATGCCAGCCGAGGTGATTGGCACCAAAATCGTCCTCGTCGATACGTCGCCGATGAGCCAGCTCAGAGTGCCGTTCTGTGCGACGTAATCGGTGCCCGAAGTGGCAGAGCCGTTGGCGGTCGCATAGTTGACCGAGATCGACTGAGTGGGCGAGCCGCTGAGGACGACATCAATACGCGCCGTACCGGCGCTGACAGCCACCGTATAGGCGGTCGCTGAGAGCTGGATGACGGTCGTATTGGCCGAGGTGCTGCTGCTGGGAGGTGTCCCCGCCGGCGGTGTGCTCGGTGGCGCCGATGTCGCTCCGCTGGAAGGCGGAACGCTATTGGAGTTCGAGCTGGCGGTGTCGTTGCTCGAACCATTGCAGGCAGCAAGTGTCGTCAACGCCGCGATGAGCGCTGCACGGCTCCAATCAAAACGCATGGAATGAGACCCCGAATAAATCCCAGTCAACGCCAGCATCCTAGCGACGAGATGCGACGCGACGAATGCGTAGTGCCGGTGCGACACGTCGCCAATCGCAGACCAAGCAGCTCGCGTTCGCGATGTGCGAGCCACTACGCACGGAGCTGTGGTCCACTCCTCAAAGCAGTAGCAATTGGTTTTACTTTTGTCGGTCCGTGCGGAGGGCCCGCCGATTTGCCATATTTGGCAAAGCGCTACGGAAGTGTCAGTTTCTCCAGCGGCTCGGCGCCCGAAAGACGGCCGAGCGCAAGAGCAAGCTCCGCCCGGGCCACCTGCCAGCCGAGCTCCGCATTGATGCGCGTCACGCGCGCGTTCGCGGCCGCCGTCTGCGCGGTCAGAACATCAACGATCGTCGCGACGCCTGACTGATAGCGACCGAGTGAAACCTCCTCGTTGCTCTCTGCTGTCCTGGTCAGAGAACCGGTCGCTGTCAGCTGCTGGCCTGCCGAATCCAAAGCGTAGTACGCGTTCCACACGCCGAGTGTCACACCCAGGCGCACTTGCTCGGCATTGACTTCACTCGCCTCGACCGCAGCCTTTGCCTGACGCACGCCGTAAGTCGCGCTGAATCCCGTGAAGATCGGTACGCTGATGTTCACGCCAATCTGGGTGAAGTTTTGATTCGGCACGCTGCTGGTAGTAATGAAATCTTTGCCAGCCACCACCGATATCGTTGGCAGCCCGGCGGCACGCGCGACCGACACGTTGGCTTCCGCGGCGTCACGCTGCGCGACGGCAGCGGCCAGGTCGGGGCGCTGCCGCGTGGCTTCCGTCATCAGATCCGCGATCTTGGCGTTCAATGCGGGCACTTCGGCCGGCACAGACTGCGGATCGAGGGTCAGGAGATGATCGGCCTGCAGGCCGAGTGTCACGGCCAGAGTGCCGCGCGCTGTCTTCGCCGTTGCCTCGGCCTGCACGCGCGTGATGATGGCCTGATCGTTCGCGGTCTCCGCCTGCAATACGTCGCCCAGAGTTCCGACGCCACCGGTGCGCAACGAGCGTGCAATCTCCAGGCTGTGCGCCGTCACCGATTCAGTGGTTCGGGCGGCCACGAGCAGCTCATCGGCAGCGACCACTCCATAATAGCTTTGCACCACACTCAGCACGACCTGCTGATTGACGCTACTGAGTGTCTCGGCCGCGGCATCCAGCAATCGGTGCGCACTGCGAATGCGCCCGCCGCGCGCACCGAAATCATAGAGCGTCCAGGTCAGATTAAGCGCTGCGTCGAGCGTATTTTGGCTAGAGCCCACCGTGGCACCCGTCACATCGACGTGCTGCCCGATATCGCGGCTACCCTCCGCTTGTCCGACGATCTGCGGGAGCCAGGCGCTCTCGGCCGCGCCGAGCGCAGCCGCCTGTTCGTGTGCTGCCGCCCAGGCCGCTCGCGTTTGTGGGTTGCGGCACAGAGCAAGATCGACTGCAGCCGCAAAGGTCAGCGCTTTACCGGGCAATAGACAATCGTGGCCGATAGGATCCGCCATTCCCGGAGTCCGCCGCTGCAGTGTCTGCATAGTTCCAAACGGATCCTCGGCCGAGGCCGGGATCGCCAGTGCCAATGTGACGGTGAGCGCCGCGGCCGACCACGTGCCGCGCAGAGTCCATCGTGCGGGCCGCATCTCTAGGGTTCCCGCATCGCTTCCGAACCGGTGCGCATACCACCTTCGACCAGATACGACAGAATCGTGCGCCGTCCCACGAGAATATCCCCTGCCAATGTCATTCCAGGAATCAATCGAAATCCCGACGGAACGTTCTTGAGATGAATGTCTTTGATCGCGACTGCCACTTTGAAGTATGGCGGCACCGGCACGTTGTTTTCATCCGTCGTGAAGGAGCCTTCGCTGATGGTTTGGATCGCACCTTTGGCCGTCCCATGCTGCAGGAATCGGTAGGCGTCGAGCTTGAGCCGAACGGGATCACCCACCTTGATGAAACCGATGTCCCCCGCGGGCACGTTGATGTCCGCTTCCAGCGGCGCGTCGAGCGGTACCAGCGTGAACAGCGGATCCTGATTGATTGCCTGGACACCGCCACCGGCCGTCACCGATCCTGAGGAAACCTTGCCGACTTTCAGCACCACTGCGTCCGAGGGCGCATTTAGGCTTGCCAGATCGCTCATTTTTTGCGCCTTTTCCAGACTTTGACGAGTCAGGTCCAGATCATTGCGAACTGTCACAAGTTCCGAGCCCGCGTCCGAATTCCACTTCTGGACGTACGCCTCGCGCTGCGCTTTGAGCGATGCCAGCGTTTGACGCAGGGAAATCATCTGATTCTGAGCATCCGACAGCAACCGCGTCATCTCAGTGCGTTCATCGGCAGCCTGCACCACCTGAAGTTTCGAGACGTAGCCCTTTTCGAGCAGCGGCTGATACGTCTTCTCCACCTCATTCGCCAGTTTCAGTCGTTTGCTGTACTGCTGGGAATCCGCCACGTACTGCGCGACCTGTGCTTCAGCGCCGTGAATGCGGCCGTCGAAGTCAGCCAGATTGTAGTGATACTCGGCCTGCCGCTTCTGCCAGATCCCCCCTTGCAGCATTTGATCCCGGTTTGTGTTCGAAAACACGTAGGGGCTGCCTGCGATTTCTGCTTCGAGCCGCGCGACCTGCGCTTCATCGCTCGAGGTCCGCTGCTGCAGTTGTTGCAGATCCGCATGGGCAAACGTCGGGTCGAGTGTCGCCAGCACCTGGCCCTTTTTTACGACGTCGCCCGCTCTGACGTTCACCTGCTTGACGATCCCTGTGTCAAACGGCGAGACATACATGGCGCCGGCGGTCGGTACGACGACCCCTCCGCCCGTCACTACCCGGTCGAGCTTGACGACAGACGCCAGCGTAATCATCACAACCAGAAATGCCACCAGCGCGTACAGGATCAGATGTTCATGTGCAGGTGCGGTGCGCAGAAAGACCGCCGCGGTTTCGGACTCGAACGCGCCAACGACTTC
>DATMRM010000339.1:0-4560 GCA_035566155.1 Steroidobacteraceae bacterium
ATCGCGCTGATCATTCCGGCGCTGGGCTGGCTGGTCGCGCTGCTCGGCGCACTGTTCAGCATCTACCTGCTGAACATGGGCCTGCCGTTCACGATGAAGTGCCCGCCGGAGAAGTCGGTCGGCTATACCGCCGTGACAATCATCGTGATGATCGTCATTTACCTCCTCATCGCTTTCGTCGTCGGCCGCGTCAGTCTCATGAGCGGCATGAATCCGTACGGTGCCGCCTTCAGCTCGAGCCTGAGCGAGCGGCCAACCCGCGGCAACTTCGCACCGGGCAGCCCGGGCGCTGCACTTCAGTCCTACGCCGACAGCCTGCAGAAAGCGTCCAAGCAAATGGATACGGCGCAGAAATCCGGCGATGCGAATGCGCAGGGCGCGGCGCTCGGTGCCATAGTCGGGGCGGCGCTCGGTGGCAACACCAAAGTCGAATCGCTGGCGCCGGATCGCATCAAGCCTTTCATCCCGGACAGCCTGGCTGGTCTGCCGCGCACATCGATTTCCGTGTCACGAAACGGTGCGCTCGGCATGCAGATGTCCACCGGCACCGCCACCTATTCGGACGGCGGACAGCACTCGTTGCATCTGGAGATCGCGGACACCGGCTCGCTCAAGGGACTGGTCGGATTCGCGACCGGCTATGCGGGCACGGAACAGGACACGGAGACCGACACCGGGTATGAAAAAATTTACAAAAGCGGTGGACAGCTGGTGCACGAGAAGTGGGACAACCGCGGCTCCTACGGCGAGTATGGCGTGGTCGTTGGCGACCGTTTCTCGGTCAAGGTTTCTGGCAACGCATCGAATATCGGCGAACTGAAGTCGGCAGTGAACGCTCTGGACCTCTCGGGGCTTGCGGCACTCAAAGGCGAAGGCGTACAAAGCAACTAAGCATTCATTCTTCGCCGTTACACTCGTCGCTGGCCTGGCAAACGGGAGTACTCACCATGAACAGGCTCGAAGGCAGATTTGCTCTGATTACCGGCGCAACACGTGGCATCGGCAGAGCGATCGCCAAATCGCTCGCCGCAGAAGGCGCTACGATCGCGGTCAACTATCAGTCAAGCGAAGCCGATGCCCGCTCGCTGGTGGACGAACTCGACAAGGCGGGACGCAAGACGCTGCTGTTCAAGTGCAACGTCGGCGAGCGAGCGTCCTGGACGACGATGCTGGAGAAGGTCAAGGACAACTGGGGGCGACTCGATATTCTGGTCAACAACGCCGGTATTACGCGCGACAAGTCGATGCGCAAGATGACCGATGATGACTGGAACGCGGTATTGCAGATCAATCTCAACGCCTGCTACTACGGGGTGTCCGCCTTCATGCCGATGATGATCGACCAGAAATTCGGTCGTATCGTCAACATCAGCTCGTTCGTTGGCCAGGCAGGCAATTTCGGGCAGGCCAACTACGCGGCCAGCAAGGGCGCGATCATCGCCTTCACCAAGACGGCGGCGATCGAGATGGCCAAGTACAACGTCACCTGCAATTCGCTGGCGCCCGGTTTCACCGATACCAGCATGCTGGCGAAAGTGCCGGAGAACGTGCAGCAGCAGATCCTCGCCCGCATACCGATGGGACGTTTCGGACGACCCGAAGAGATCGCAAAGGCGGTGCTGTTCCTTGCCGCAGACGGCGACTACATCACCGGTCAGCAGATCAACGTCAACGGCGGCGTCTATATGTAGTGGTGGCGGTGCTTGCGCCTAGCGTGCCGCGAGCCAGTCCACGATCGCGGCGGGCACTTCACGTTGCGCGCGCGCGCTGATGTACATGCCGATGTGTCCGAGATCCAGCTCGAGCGCGGTGTAGTCCTGACTGCCGACGAGCGCACCCAGTGCGCGCGAAGAGGCGGGAGGCACCAGATGATCGCGTTTGCCGATCAGGTTCAATATCGGCATTTGCAGCGCGCGCAGATCGATCCGCCGACCGCCGATCTCCAGCCGGTGGTTGATCAGCCGATTTTCCTGATAGAGGCACCTCACGAACTCGCGAAACGCAGCGCCGGCCTGATCCGGACTATCGAAGATCCACTGCTCGACCCGCAGGAAATTCTTCAGCTGCGTCGGATCGGAGGCCTGCGACAGCATCTCGACATATTTGTGCTGCGTCAGACGAAACGGCATCAACGCCAGAAACAACTGATTCAGAATCTCACCCGAGACATTGCCCTCGCCGACGAACGCGGCGATGTCAATCCCGCGAACCCACTTCGACAGCAGATCCGCCGGCGTATGGAAATCCACCGGGGTCACCATGGTGATCAGATTGCTCACGCGCTGCGGATAGAGCGCGCCATAGCACAAGCCGAGCACGCCCCCCTGACACACGCCCAGCAGATTCAGCGCCGAGATCTGATGGGCGTTCAACACGTGCTCGACGCACTCTGCGAGCAGCCGATCGATATAGTCGGCCAGTGTCGTGAACCGGTCGGCGCCATCAGGATAGCCCCAGTCGATCAGATAGACGTCGCGGCCGGAAGCCAGTAACCCGCGGATCAGCGAGCGATCTTCCTGCAGATCCATCATGTAGGGACGGTTGACCAGCGCGTAGACGATCAGCAGTGGGGCCGCACCCAAGGGGCGCGTGATCGGCTGATAGCGATACAGCGTGAGCTTGCCGGATTGCCAGACGACATCCTTGTGCGAGCAGCCGGTCATGTTCGCTTCTTCTTCGCTTTCGCCTTCGCTGTTGGCGGTTTCGAAGGGGAATTTCGGGGCGGGGCGCGTGTCGCCCCGCCTGAGCCGGACATTGATCGCAGTTGCTCCTCCGTCGCCCGCAGACGACGGGTCAGCGAGTTGATCTCACTGCGCGTTGGCAGGTCGAGGAACTTGGACCAGTGCTCGATATTGGCCTGCTGCTCCAATCGCCACTGACTGGCTGCGTTGGCAAACTCGGCCTGCGCCTGACAGAACGCCTCACCATGCGCCACGCGCGCGTAGGCATCCTCAGCGCAGTCGATCCATGTGTCATAGAGTCTGCGCAGACTCTCTGGCGTGACGGCTGCCGGCGGCGACGCTGAGAGCTGCGACACGAACCGGCTCGCCGCCTCGCGCAGCACGTCCGACCACAGTCGCTGCAATCGGTGCTGCGCGGCCTCCATGCGCGCCGCGGCCTGCGCCATGCGCTGCGCGCGTTGCTGCTGCTCACGCGTCGCACCGAACGCTGGCACGTCCGGCGACAACGGGGAAGACGGCGACGAGGCCGCCGCAGGCGCGAAGGCACTGCCCCAGGGCTGCGAACCCCAGGGCTGCGAACCCCAGGGCTGCGAGTAGCTGGCGAACTGATCGCGCAGGAAATCGCCGAACTGGGCCGAGGCGCCCTGCGCGGATGCCTTGGAAAGGCTGTCCATGTAGCTGCGCGCGGCATCGCTGAAGGCCTGCCATCCACCCCACGGATCGGCGCTCACGCTTGCACCCACGTATGCGCTGCAAGAGAGCTCCGATCGGCACGAAGATGGCCACCGGCCCATCCAATCTCGACATAACATACTGTTTCAAAAGAGTTCATAAATGCACCGGTTAGTCAATCCACACCTCAGAAAGCCCCAGAGTTGTGCATTGCGAAAGCTTGGCCTAGCATGGCTTACGGATTTAAGAGCGGGATCATGCCGTCGGAACGTCTCATACGAAAGTACTCGAATCGTCGGCTGTACGACACCGGAGCGAGTCGGCATGTGACGCTCGAAGATCTGCGACAGCTGATCATCTCGGGCGAGAAGATCAAAGTCGTAGATGATAAGACCGGCGAGGACCTGACCCGCGCGGTGCTGCTGCAGATCATTTCCGAACAGGAACAGTTCGGCTCGCCGGTACTGAGCGCCGAACTGCTTGAAATGATCATCCGTTTCTACGGTCGCCCGATGCAGGCGATGCTCAGTCGTTATCTGGAACAATCCTTCTCGATGATGCTGCGCCAGCAGGAAGTCGTGCAGGCTGAGATGACCAAAGCACTGCAGTCCACCCCGTTTGCTCCGCTCACCGAGCTGGCGCGCAAGAACATGGAACTGTGGACGGAAATGCAGCGCGCGACGCGCGATGCGTTCAGCGGCCGCACGACTGCGGGCTCCAATCCCGACGACCAAGACCCCGAGGGAAAGTGACCAATCTGTATGGACGTGCGCAAGAAAACCATTGTTGTGACGGGTGCCGGCCGTGGCATTGGACGTGCGATCGCGCTGCAGCTCGCCGCTCACGGCGCGAACATCGCGATCTTCGATCTCAACAGCGACGACATTGAGCAGACGCGCTCGCTATGCGCTGCCAAAGCAGTGGATGCACGCGGCTACCACGTCAACGTCGCCGATGAGAACGAAGTCACTGCCGCCATGGCGACGGTCGTGGCGGAGTTTGGCCGGCTCGATGGCCTGGTCAATAACGCCGGCATCGTGCGCGATGCCCTGCTCATCAAGGTCAAAGACGGCGCGGTGGTGGCCCGCATGACCCTGGCGCAATGGAACGCCGTCATTGGCGTCAACTTGAGCGGCGTATTCCTGTGCGCACGTGAGGCCGCGGCGCAGATGATCCAGCTCGGCAACGGCGGCGTGATCGTGAACAT
>DATMRM010000340.1:0-10389 GCA_035566155.1 Steroidobacteraceae bacterium
GGCAGTGGCAGTTCTGGATCGATCGCGGTGGCACGTTCACGGATGTCGTGGCGGTGAAGCCCGATGGTGCGCTGCTCACGCTGAAACTTCTATCGGACGACCCGCGGCGCTATGAGGATGCGGCCGTCGAGGGTGTTCGCCGGCTGATGGGGGTCACGGCCGATCAGGCGCTGTCTGCGAGCGACATTGAACAGATCAGGATGGGCACGACGCTGGCCACCAATGCGCTGCTGGAGCGCAAGGGCGAGCCGACGGTGTTGATCGTGACGCAGGGATTCCGGGATGCGCTGCGCATCGGCTATCAGAACCGTCCGCGGCTGTTCGAGCTGCACATCCATCGACCCGCGGAACTCTACGCGCGCGTGATCGAAGTGCCGGAGAGAGTCGATGCGCGCGGCGCGATCCTGACGGCGCTGGACTTGAAGGCTGCCGAGCAGTCACTGCGGCAGGCGTGGCAGGACGGCTTTCGCGCACTGGCGATCACGCTGATGCACGCCTACCGCTATCACGCACACGAACTGCAACTCGAGCGCCTGGCCAGAGCCGTCGGTTTCACGCAGATTTCGTTGTCGCACAAGGTCAGTCCCCTGATGCGCTTCGTCTCGCGTGGCGATACGACCACGGTGGATGCCTACCTGTCGCCGATCCTGCGCCGTTACGTCGATCAGCTCGCCTCACGGCTGACCGGAGTCGAACTGCAGTTCATGCAATCGCACGGCGGACTCACCCGCGCCGACAGCTTTCAGGGCAAGGACGCCATCTTGTCCGGTCCGGCCGGAGGCATCATTGGCATGGTGCGTACCGCGCAATCGGCCGGGTTCAGCAGGATCATTGGTTTTGACATGGGCGGGACCTCCACCGACGTGTCACATTTTTCCGGCGATTTTGAACGGCAGCTCGAGACGCAGATCGCGGGCGTGCGACTGACCACGCCGATGCTCAGCATTCACACCGTGGCCGCCGGAGGCGGCTCGATCCTGCATTTCGAAGAGGGGCGTCTGCGCGTCGGCCCTGATTCGGCCGGGGCCGACCCCGGCCCACGCGCCTATCGTCGGGGCGGTCCGCTCACCGTCACGGATTGCAACGTGCTGCTGGGCAAGATTCAGCCGGCCCACTTTCCGCAGCTGTTCGGCAAGGAGGGCGATGAGCCGATCGACACGGCCGGTGTGCGCGAGGCGTTCACGGCACTCGCCGCGCAGATCTCGGCGGCCATCGGACGCACGCGCACGCCTGAACAGGTCGCACAGGGATTCATTGAGATTGCCGTTCGCAATATGGCCAACGCCATCCGACGGGTATCGGTCGAACGTGGCTACGACGTCAGTGACTACGTGCTCAACACGTTCGGCGGAGCGGGCGGGCAGCATGCCTGCCTCGTCGCCGACCAGCTCGGCATGAATCGCGTGTTTCTGCATCCCCTGGCGGGCGTGCTGTCTGCCTATGGAATGGGACTCGCCGACACGAGCACGATGCGCGAACGCACCGCCGAGCTCGAGCTGACGGATGCGGCCTTACCGGTGCTCGAGAGCCTGTTGCAGCAGGCGGAGCGAGAGGCGCGCGATGAATTGAACGGGCAGGGCATTGCCGCTGCGCGCATCCGCGTGTTGCGCAAAGTCCATCTGCGCTACCAGGGTACCGATACCGCCGTGCCGGTCACATTTGCCGGGCGCGAGAGCATGCAGCGGGAATTCGAGACGCTCTACCAGCAGCGCTTTTCCTTTCTGCTGCCAGAGCGCGCAATCATTGCGGGCGTCCTGACGCTCGAGGCCATCGGCGTGAGTGAGCGGCCCACCCAGGCGCCGTTGCGCGCCGCGAGGCACCGCGACATCCTTGCACCGCTCGAGACCGTACCGGTGTTGTACGCTGCCGGCTGGCTGCAGACCCCGCTCTATCGACGCGAGGGACTGCGAGCAGCGGACTGCATCGCAGGTCCTGCGATCATTGTGGAAGCCCACTCCACGACAGTGGTCGAGCCAGGATGGCAGGCACAGATCACACCGCTCGATCATCTGATTCTCTCCCGGGTCGTGGCACGCGAGCGCGGCCTGAGTGCGACCACCCGCGTCGATCCGATGATGCTCGAAGTGTTTGCGAATCTCTTCATGGCGATCGCCGAACAGATGGGACTGCGGCTGCAACAGAGCGCACATTCGGTCAACATCAAGGAGCGGCTCGACTTCTCATGCGCCGTGTTCGATCGCGACGGCAACCTGCTCGCCAATGCACCACATATGCCGGTGCACCTCGGCTCGATGAGCGAAAGTATCAAGACGGTCATTCGCGAGAACGCCGGGCGCATCCTCCCCGGCGATTCCTTCGCCATCAATGATCCGTATCGCGGTGGCACCCACCTGCCCGATATCACCGTGATCACGCCCGTGTTCGCAAGCGATCAGCGATCGGTGCTGTTCTATGTCGGCACGCGCGGCCATCACGCCGACATCGGCGGTATCACACCCGGCTCGATGCCATCCGACTCCAGGCACCTGGATCAGGAGGGAGTGCTGTTCACCAACTGGAAGCTCGTGTCGGCTGGCCGGCTGCTTGAAGCGCAGACCCGCGCGCTACTGAGCTCCGGCCCGTATCCGGCGCGCAACCCCACCCAGAACCTCGCGGACCTGCGCGCGCAGCTGGCCGCCAATGCGAAAGGTGCACAGGAACTGCTCGCGATGATCGAAGAGTTCGGCAGCGAGGTGGTTCAGGCCTATGCCGGGCACGTTCAGGACAATGCGGAGGAGGCCGTTCGCAGCGTCATCGGTACGCTGAAGAATGGATCATTCCGGCTCGAAACCGATGCCGGATCCTGTATTCAGGTCACCGTGCGCGTGAATGCGCAGGCGCGCAGCGCGGTGATCGACTTTACCGGCAGCAGCGAACAGGTCGCCGACAACTTCAACGCTCCCGCCTCGATCACCGTCGCCGCCGTGCTCTATGTGTTCCGTAGTCTGGTGAATCGCGATATTCCGCTCAATGCCGGGTGCCTGCGCCCGCTGCAGATCGTGATTCCAGAAGGCTCGATACTCAATCCGCGCTATCCGGCCGCAGTGGTTGCCGGAAATGTGGAAACCTCACAGTGCGTCACCAACGCGCTGCTCGCAGCGCTGGGTGTTTGCGCGGCTTCTCAGTGCACCATGAATAACTTCAGTTTCGGTAACGATGAACACCAGTACTACGAGACCATCGCCGGCGGCTCGGGCGCCGGCAACGGTTATGCCGGCACCGACGCCGTGCAGACTCACATGACCAATTCGCGCCTGACCGATCCAGAGGTTCTGGAGTCTCGCTTTCCGGTGTTGCTCGAGAGTTTTTGCATTCGCGAGGGCAGCGGCGGAGCCGGTCGGTGGCGTGGCGGTAACGGTGTCGCGCGGCGTCTGCGCTTTCTGGCGCCGATGAGCGCATCGATCCTGTCAAACAATCGTCGCGTCGCCCCGTTTGGTATTCGCGGCGGCTCCGCGGGTGCATGCGGATCGAACAGCGTGCAGCGACGCGGCGGTGCAACCGAGCGGTTATCTTCCTGTGCGACCGTACAGATGGCGGCGGGCGAGGCGTTCCTGATCGAGACGCCAGGCGGCGGAGGCTACGGTGCGGCGTAGTGGAAGGCTTCGGTTGCGGGGAACGACGGTCCTCGTATAGCATACCAACTGGTCGGTACGGACGCGGTGCAAGGGGTCATGCGCTACAACAATACGAACTCACTGTCCTATGGCTGGGTCATCGTCGCTGTCGGGGCGCTGATGACCTGTGTCGCGGTCGGAGCCATGTTCTCGCTCGCGGTGTTTCTACAGCCGATGTCGCAGGTCACGGGCTGGTCACGGGCCGGCATCTCGGCGGCGATGACCCTCGACTTCCTGTCGATGGGGCTGGCCGGATTCGCTTGGGGCACGGCCAGCGATCGCTTCGGTGCGCGCCCGGTCGTGCTGTGCGGAGCGGTGTTGCTCGGCACCGGGCTGTGGCTGGCCAGTCGTACCCGCTCGCTCACCGAATTTCAGCTCACCTATGGCCTGCTGGTGGGCGTGGCTTGCGGCGCTTTTTTCGCGCCGATGATTGCGACGGTCACGACCTGGTTCGACCGACGTCTGAGTCTCGCGGTCTCACTGGTGTCGGTTGGAGTTGGCGTCGCGCCGATGACCGTGTCACCGCTTGTACGCGTGCTCATCTCCAACTACGACTGGCGCTTCGCGATGATGAGCATCGGCATCGTGGCCTGGGTGCTGCTGATTCCTGCGGCACTGTTCATCCGCCGCGCTCCGGCCCGAGCGGGCGAACCGCCGGCAGCCGATGAGGCTTCTACTTCCGGCGATGCCCCGATCCAGTCCGCGGCGCAGGCTCTGCGATCGCCACAATTCATCGTCCTGGCTGCCACCTATTTCGGCTGCTGTGCCGCGCACTCGGGCCCGATCTTTCACATGGTCAGTTACGCCATCGGTTGCGGCATACCCGCCATGGCGGCCGTCAGCATTTATAGCGTCGAGGGTCTGGCCGGTCTTGGTGGCCGGTTGCTGTTCGGTCTGGCGGCCGACCGGTTCGGCGCCAAGCGCATTCTCGTGGGCGGCCTCGCGTTGCAGGCGGTCGCGATCTGCGCGTACCTCAGCGCCGGCCAACTCAGCCAGTTCTATCTGCTGTCGGTCGTCTTCGGCACCGCCTACGGTGGTGTGATGCCGCTGTATGCGGTGCTGGCGCGTCAGTCGTTTGCCCCGCGCATCATGGGGACCGTGCTCGGTGCGGCCACGCTGTGTTCAAGCTTTGGCATGGCTTTCGGACCGTGGGCCGGCGGCTACGTGTTCGATACCTTCCACTCCTATCAATGGCTGTACCTGGGATCGTTCGCGGTCGCTCTGGGCGCGGTGGCAATCGCACTGGCCTTCCCGAACCGCGCCTGCGCCACTCCGGCGCATATGCAGCCCGCCTGAGCACGCATCGCAGCGCTCGCCCGGCAGTTAACGCAGCCGATTCTGTCGGGTGATATATTCTATAATTCATTAGCTTATACACTATACTTAATGTTACCAGTATGGCCGCCAGAACCGCATGGCGGATGAAATCGGCATCACTCGAGCCGCACTGAAGACCTTAAGATCCCAGGCAACCTCCCGTTCCCGTTCCGAGCCAGGAGTTGCCATGTCGAAACTTCGTGTCTTGAGCTTCGCGGTCTCGTTGGACGGATTCGCCGCCGGGCCGCACCAGGATCTGCAAAACCCGCTGGGTGAGCGTGGCGCGGAACTCATGGAATGGTTTTTCAATACGCGCAGCTGGCGGCAGATGCACGGACAGCCGGGCGGGGAAAGCGGTACCGACGACGGCATCGCCGAGCAGGGGTTCGAGAACGTCGGGGCCTGGATCCTCGGACGTCACATGTTCGGGCCGGTGCGTGGACCGTGGCCTGATGAGAGCTGGCGAGGCTGGTGGGGCGAGGAGCCGCCGTATCACACCCAGGTATTTGTGCTCACCCATCACGCGCGTGCGTCGCTGAGGATGCAGGGCGACACTGAATTTCATTTCGTCACGCAGGGCATTCACGCGGCCCTCGAGCGCGCCCGGGCGGCCGCCGGCACTCGCGATGTCCGGCTCGGAGGTGGCGTTTCCACGATCCGGCAATATCTTCGCGAAGGCCTGATCGATGAACTGCACCTGGCCGTGCGACCTGTGCTGCTTGGGAGCGGTGAGTCGCTGTGGCGCGATCTGGACATGAACGCGCTGGGCTATGAATGCTGGAACAGCGTCGCGGGAGAGCGCGCCACGCACGTCTATCTGCGCAAACGCGCACGATGATCATCCACCTGATCGATGGCACCTACGAGCTGTTCCGCCAGTTCTATGGAACGCTGCGCTTCGCCAAAGCACAGGACAAGCCGTTTGCGGCCGTCGTTGGCGTGCTCGGTGGCGTGCTTCGCATGATCGAGGACGGCGCCACGCACCTGGGAGTGGCGACTGACCACGTGATCGAGTCCTTCCGAAACGAACTGTGGAGCGGCTACAAGACCGGCGAGGGTATCGATCCGATCCTGTTTGCGCAGTTTCATCCGCTCGAGGACGCGCTGCAGGCGATGGGCGTGGTTATCTGGCCGATGATCGAACTCGAAGCCGACGACGCATTGGCATCGGCCGCGACCATTGCCGCGCGCGATCCGCGCGTGCAGAAGATCTCGATCTGGACGCCGGACAAGGACCTTGCGCAGTGCGTGCAGGGTGACCGCATCGTACAGGTCGATGCGAAGAGCAAGACCATTCGCAACGCGGACGGCGTACGCGCCAAATTCGGCGTGCGCCCGGAACTGATCCCCGACTATCTGGCGCTCGTGGGCGACAGCGCGGACGGATACCCTGGCATCCGGGGCATCGGTCCAAAGGGGGCCGCCGGTCTGCTGGCGAAGTACGGTCCGCTGGAAGCCTTCCCGCCGAACGCGCTCGGTGAGCGGCAGGAATTGGCTCTGCTCTTTAAGAAGCTCGCCACACTGCGCACCGATGCGCCGCTGTTTGGCAGTGTGGATGAGCTTCGCTGGCAGGGCGCGGGTGAACGCTTTGCGGCCTGCGCGCAACGGATGGGCGCCGAGCCGCTGATCGCACGCGCCGAGCGGGCCAAAGCGAAACTGCAGCTGTGAGTGGTGCTATGGGGATCCAGCCGCTGGTACCGCACGACGATCCTGCCAGTAGCCGATGCCCAGCAACACGACCACGATGGTCGTGAAGATAATCGGTGGCGGGAAGAAGTACTTCCAGACGATCACCAGGTCAACCACGTAGCTCAGCAGCAGCGGCAAAGTGATGGCGGACAGACGTCGCCGGAACTCGGCCGTCCAGCCCCCGAGCGTCCAGGCCAGCCATGCCGAAAAGGCCAGAAACAGCGAGACGAACCAGCCAAACCCTTCATAGAACCCGTACCAGGTCACGTCGAATCCCTGCGCCTGGAAATGTTCGGACTTCATGATTGCGGCGATACGCAGGCTCTCGCTGCCGAAGTCGGGTGTATTGATCAGCGCGCCAAAGCTGTGGCCCAGCAGATTCAGCACCAGCACGACGGCTGCCAAACGGTACGGATTGAATAGTCGCCTCATGGTTGTGAAGTGCCCAGGGCACCCTCCCGCAGTTTTTATTGGAATTCGAGCGCAACAAACGAAGTTCTGCCTTCGTCTGGCACTGATCGTGTGGACCGGACCTTAGCAGAATTGCACCCGCTAATGGAAATAGCTAAAAGCGATCACAGGGGCGAGGGTCGCCGTCTCGTTGCTGCCTGCAACGATCATCCGGGTACCGATGATGAGGCCGATCCTTGCATTCCAGTTGTACTCCAGCGCCGGCGCCAGAATCAGTTCCCATCCCGGACCACTGCGGCTCACCAGGGCAACCGATGCCAGCGAACCCGCAGAGGATGGATAGCGGCCTGTGATGCCGGTGCTCGAATCGCGTTCGTACCACACATCCAGCGCCGGGACCCAGTGACTGGTGGCACTGTACTCAAAGGCCAGATCGGCGAAAGTCGAGTTACCCGGTGTGGCATGGCCACGAAAACCGGCGCTGGTTCCGTAGACACTCTGATCGTCCAGCGTCACATGGCTGGCGATCGAATAAGAGAAATTCAGGCGCGTGCGCAGAATGCGTCCGTTCGGCATCCAGAAATAGGCCTGCGAATAGATCGACGGGGTCGTGACGTAGGCGCCACTGCCGAAGCCGTCACTGAGCCTGTCCAGATGATCGTAGCGACCGGTCGGCAGCACCTGCTGCAGATTGAACGACAGCGTCGGCAGCCAGTTCCCGGGTTGAAAGTGCGATAATCGGTACTGAGCCTGCACGGTCAGGTCGCCCACCTGCACCCCGTCGCTGCTGGGTGCATCGACCGGCCGCAGATAGCCAAATCGCGGTATCAGACCAATGGTCAGGCCATCGGCGAGTCCGTAGTTGAGATACGACTGCGAGCCGAACTGGTTGCTGTGGGACACACTGTGCGCGTGGCCGTGGTTGTCGAAATGCGCATAGGGGATCAGATCGAACAGGTACGGCTCGAAGTAGCCGTGACCCTGCGGCAGGGTCGAGGCCGTAGCCGCGAGCAGCGGTCCGGTCCACCATGCCTCCTCCATCGACTCCGGCGCAGCGCGGGCGCTGCCCGTCACAGCCAGCAGCAGGCAGAGCGCACCCGCGTAGGTCGGTCTCACGGCGGGCGCGCTCTTCAATCCACTTGCGTCGCTCGCACGACGTCCAGTCGGTGGTCGATGAGTGGGCATACGCGCTCGATGAACGTGCGCGTATGCGGCAGTCGGGCGTGCTCCTGGAATGCCGGTGCGCTCGACATCGATTTCCTTATCTAACCAGCGCGTACAAGCGGGCGAAGATGACAAGCTTCATGGACCGGCTAGAGTAGTGCTCCGGCTACGCACGTGCCAGAAGGCACCTTGAGCCAATTATGCTTGAATCTCAACGCAAGAATGCGATATCGGGATGTCCGTTGACGGCCGCACTGGCGGCACTGGGCGGCAAGTGGAAACTGCTGCGGGCGATCTCTCACACGGTGCTGCCACTGCTGGAACAGGTGCGCCTGTGCGGTAGCGAGCACAGCGCGCAAGCCCTGCACAGCCACTAGACAGGATCCCGACATGGCAACCACTCAGGAAGTCGCCGCGTTCATGAGCCGCGCGTTTCCGCAATCGAAGTGCATCGTGCGAGAGGTCGGCGCTCGCGCGGCCACGGTGTCGTTGCCAATCACCGACGAACAGCTGCGCCCGGGTGGTACGGTGTCCGGTCCCACCATGATGGCGCTGGCCGATACTGCGCTGTACGTGGCAATACTGGGGGAGATCGGCATCGTGCCGCTGGCCGTCACCACCAGTCTCACCATCAATTTCCTGCGTAAGCCAGCGGCCGACAAGGGCATCGTGGCCGTGTGCAGGCTGATGAAGCTCGGTAAGTCGCTAGCGGTCGGCGAGGTAGCGATCTACTCGGAGGGTGAGGGCGAGCCGGTCGCACATGTTGTGGGCACCTACTCCATCCCGCCGCGAAACCACAGCGACTGACACAGCGCGATCCGGCGTCCGGGGTTGTTTTATGATTCGCAGCGTGGAAGCCTTCGAAGAGCTCTATTGCCGGATCAGCGCGCTGGAACTGCTCGTGTTCGCCATGGCCGGGCAAATCGACCGGACGCGCTTCATGCAGGAACTGGCCCTTCAGAAGGAAAAGCTACTGGCGACGGCGACCTTCGCCTCGCTGTCCACCGAGGTGGCAGATCGACTGACGGCGACGATCGACCGCTACGCGCGAGTGCTGCTGCAGGAGCGCCGGGAGTAGGCAGTGTGAATTCGGGTGAGGCCGATCCGCTCCTGATGCAGGGCGTGGCGTTGTGCGCGGCGATTCGGTCGCGGCAGCTCTCATGTGCCGAGCTCATGAGCGCCTGTCTGGATCAGATCGAGCGCCTCAATCCGAGGTTCAATGCCATCGTCGCGCTACAGGAGCGTGCACTGCTGCTGGGACTGGCACGACAGTACGATGACGAGCTCAGTGGTGGACAGTCGCGCGGGCCGCTGCATGGCGTACCCTTCGCAGTGAAGGATCTGGAACTGGTGAACGGCATTCGCACCACGTTCGGATCGCCACTCTTCAAAGACTTCGTTCCAAATACCGACAGTCTCATGGTGGGTCGGTTACGTCAGGCTGGCGCCATCCTCATCGGTAAGACCAATACACCCGAATTTGGACTGGGCTCGCACACCTACAACGCGGTGTATGGGGCGACCCGCAACGCCTACGACCCCTCGCGCTCCGCCGGCGGCAGCAGTGGCGGGGCGGCCGTGGCACTGGCGCTGCGCATGCTGCCCTTCGCGGACGGATCAGACTACGGTGGCAGTCTTCGCAATCCGGCAGGATGGAACAACGTCTTCGGATTTCGACCCAGCATCGGACGCGTGCCGTCCGATGGGCGCGATCTTTGGCTGCCGTCGATCGGAGTGCTCGGACCGATGGCCAGGAGCGTCGCGGATCTGGCCTTGCTGCTGTCGGTGCAGGCAGGCTATGACGCACGGGCGCCGCTGTCGATCGACGGCGAGGGCTCGCTGTTTTGCGGCCCGCTCGAGGCCGAGCTCAAGGGAAAGCGTATCGCCTGGGGCGCGGATCTGGGTGGTCATACGCCGTGCGAGAGCGGGGTGTTGGATCTGTGCGAGACGGCCCTCAAGACTTTCGAGTCATTGGGCTGTGTGGTCGAGCAGGCCTACCCCAGTTACGACCTCGAGGCGCTGTGGCGTGCGACGATCAGCCTGCGCGGCTGGCAGCAGGGTGCCATCCTGCTGCCGTTCTACCGGGACCCGGTCCGACGCGCGCTGCTCACACCCCAGGCGCTGTTCGAAATCGAGACTGGGCTGGCGCTCTCGGCCTACGACATCAGCGCCGCCTCGACGATACGCACCGAGT
>DATMRM010000341.1:0-5940 GCA_035566155.1 Steroidobacteraceae bacterium
CTTCGCGCACCGCCTTCATGAACTCGTCGGTGACCAGCAGCGACAGATTGAATTGCCGCAGCCGCCCGTTTTCGCGCTTGGCGCGCACGAAATCGATCGCATCGGGATGGCCGACATCGAAGGTCGCCATCTGCGCTCCACGACGGCCGCCCGCCGAGGACACCGTGAAGCACATGCGGTCGTAGATATCCATGAACGACAGCGGGCCGGAGGTATAGGAGCCGGCGCCCGACACGTACGCGCCGCGCGGGCGCAGCGTCGAAAATTCATAGCCGATGCCGCATCCTGCCTTCAACGTCAGGCCCGCCTCGTGCACCTTGTTGAGGATGTCGTCCATCGAGTCATGGACCGTTCCGGACACGGTGCAGTTGATGGTCGAGGTCGCGGGCTTGTGCTCCTGCGCCCCGGCATTCGAGGTCACGCGACCAGCCGGGATGGCGCCGTGACGTAGCGCCCATAGAAAGCGCTCGTACCACTGATCGCGACGCTCGGCGTCTTCGACATCCGCCAGCGCGCGGGCGACTCTCTTATAGGTGTCGTCCATCGAGCCATCGAGTGCCTGGCCGTCCTTCGAGGTCAGCCGGTACTTCTTATCCCAGATATCCAGCGAGGCTTCCTGGAAGGGAATCGAGTTGATGTCACGCATGGCGAGCTTCACAACGGAATTCATATTGGCGGCGACTCCCCTATTGCGCAAAATCGGCGACCCTGTCAGTCCACTGTCGAAACACAATATCTTGTTGTGTGAGGGAGCGAGACTAATCAAGCTCGGAGGGCATCGTCAAGATTATGAAATAATTTATTCTTGTCTATTTTATAGATATAAATCAGTATCTTATACCATAATCCGCTGCATCTTCTTGATCAATATCTGAGCACTTCCGGCAGATTTTCTTGCCCGGCTCAGACCCCAAGATCTTGTGTTCGTCCTATCCACCAGAGGCTCACAGCTCACCCACAGGCTATGCACAGCAGGCGCTTGCGGGCGGATTTCCCTGGCAGGGCTTGACACGGGTCTTGAAACGCGGCCGCGCACCCTCAGATTGAGTGCATGCGATCGGGCGGTAAGGCAGCCCGAAAGTTTCACAAACCCTACGGAGTATCTGACCATGACACTGTTACGTTATGAACCCTGGGGCGTCGTCGCACGACTCCAGCGGCATTTTGATCAGGCTTTCGCCGATATCGACGGCTCAGCGAGCAATGGCGAGAGCCATGCGGCGTGGATTCCCTCGGTCGACATTCACCAGGAATCCGACAAGTTCGTGGTTCGCGCGGACCTGCCGGGCGTGGAACCGAAGGACATTGATGTGACCGCTGAGAACGGCGTGCTCACCGTCAGCGGCGAACGCAAGTTCGAGCGCAGCGAACAGCAGAAGGGCACGTCGCGTCTAGAGCGCGTCGAAGGCCGTTTCGTCCGTCGCTTCACGCTGCCGGAAAATGTTCAGACCGACCATATCCGGGCCCGTCACGCCAATGGCGTGCTCGAGCTGACGATTCCGAAGGCTGCAGCGCCGGAGCCGAAGAAGATCTCGGTCGAGACGCACTAAATCATCGACTCGAGCACAAGCTGCGCCGCGCGCTCACGTCGCGGCGCATTTTCTTGACCGCTGCATAAAAAGAGGGCAGATCGCCGCCGTTGGCTTCGAGCAGGCGCTGAAAACCGGGCACGCAGTCGTAGTAGGTTCCAATGGACGCCAGATGCGCGTTGTTGAGGCCCGCGTTGATCCACAGGTCGTACATCGGCAGGTGAAACTGGTGCTCGAGGTCGAGCACGTGATCGCCCGTGACCTTTAGAATTTCCTGTTTCTGCGTGCGCATCTGCTCCACCGGCACAGGCTGTGCGTACAGTGCTGCCAGCTGGCGCCGTCCTTCACCAAAAGCCTTCACGATCGTCTGTTCGTCGCGATGGCGGGCCAGGATCATCTGTAGCTCGTCGCTTCGCTCGCGCGCCGAGAGCCAGCGACGCAGCCCCTCCAGTTCCACGCTCATGGCAAACGACTCGCTGAACTGGCTGTCGCCCGGAACATAGATGAGCTGATGCGCGAGTTCATGAAAAATCGTCGCGATCATGTCGTTGTCGCCATAGCGAAGCATCGTGTTGGTCACCGGGTCGGCGAAATGCCCGAGTGTTGAGTACGCGGTCACACCCGCTACCAGCGTATCGTTACCGCGCCCCGCCAGGTTCGCCGCAAACTTGCGGGCGCTGCGTTCGTGGAAGTAGCCGCGATAGCTGATGCAGCCCGTGAACGGAAAGCACCAGTGCAGCGGCGTCACGGAGAACTCGGGCGCGGCCACGACATTCCAGACCGCATATGGGCGACCCAGATCCCCATAGGTGCGGTAGCTGCGATTGTCGGGCAGCTTCAGGTCGGTCACGGCAAAGTCGCGCGCCTGCTCGACCAGCCTCAGGCGCGTCTTCAGCGCACCATTGCTTGCCGGATCAGCGATGACCTGTTCGATCGGCCGACGCGTGCGCATCAGCTGAAACTGGCCGTGCGCGGCCTGCGCCAGATAGCCCAGCGAGGTGCAGCCCGTCAGTGCGCCGAGCATCAATATCACGGCGACGATTCGTCTCTCGGTTAACATGCGCGTCCATGCAAGTCTATCTCGTGGGCGGCGCGGTTCGCGACGAGCTACTCGGGCGCCCGGTGCACGAGCGTGACTGGGTCGTGGTCGGGGCAACCCCTGAGCAGATGCAACAGGCGGGCTACCGTCCGGTCGGACGCGAATTTCCGGTGTTCCTGCATCCGCAGACGCACGAGGAGTACGCTCTGGCGCGCCGGGAGCGCAAGACGGGTCCCGGATATCGCGGCTTCGTCACCGAATTCTCGCCCAGTGTCACACTGGAACAGGATCTGCTGCGGCGTGATCTGACCATCAACGCGATCGCTCGCGATTCCAACGGCACGCTCATCGACCCGTACGGCGGCGTGAGTGACCTCGAACAGCGCTTGTTGCGACACGTCTCACCGGCATTCGTCGAAGACCCGGTCAGGATCCTGCGCGTGGCGCGCTTGCGTGCGCGGCTCGCATCGCTGGGATTCCAGGTGGCGGAGGAGACCGGTGCGCTGATGCACGAGATGGTACGCAACGGCGAGGTCAACGCGTTGGTGCCGGAACGGGTCTGGCGTGAGACCGAACGAGCCCTGGGCGAGGCGAATCCCGAGGTGTTCTTCGACATTCTGGCGCGGTGCGACGCTCTGTATGTTCTGTTTCCCGGATTGTCGTGGTCAGATGATGATCGTCTCGCACTGGCACGCGCCGCTGCGCTGAGCCAGGATGGCTCAGTGCGGTTCGCGGCGCTCGGCGCTGTGGTTCCGGCGAAGGCTCTCGCAGCGCTCTGCGATCGTCTGCGAGCGCCGGCCGCGTACCGCGACGTTGCGCGACTGTGTGCGCAGCTCACAGCGCAGTCGCGCGCAGGTCTGGGCAATGATCCGGCCAGCACACTGCTGAGGCTGTTCGAACAGGCTGACGCCTTCCGCCGCCGGGAACGATTTGAAAAGGTGTTGCTGGCGGCGCAGGCCCGCGCGAAAGTCGACTCCCGCATCCCTGCCGCACTGTCTGCCGTGGCCGAGGTCGCGCTGGCGCCGGATCAGATGGCGGCCATGCACGGTGCGGACATCGCAAGCGCTCTGCACGCTGCGCGGCTTGAACGGCTGCGCAGCTTCTGTGGCTGACGGGGCCTTACAGGCGCCCGCGCAAATCCTGATAGGCGAATCCACGCAACGGCGCGTCCACTCCACGTGTCAATGCGATGACCTTGAAGCTCTCTCCCATCTCTCCGGGCAGCAGCAGCATACGGGCCTGCGATGCGAGCTTCGCATGCTCGACCGGTGCGGCAACCGAGGCGAGTTCCTGCTCGATACCATTGGCGAGCAGAAATGCCGCTTGCGTCGCATAGCCACTGACCGTAAGCCCCGCGGCAGTAGCGGCTTCCGCGACCCGCGTGAAGTCCACCCACGCGGTGATGTCCTGCAGCCCCGGATACAGCAACACGTCATCATGCGCGCGATGGCGGAAGTGGCAGCGCACCGTCCCCTGTGCGCGCTGCGGATGGTAGTACTCGCGCCTGCAACTACCGTAGTCCACAAGCAGTAGCGTGCCGCGCGCCAGCGCGGCCGATAACGCCGCGATCCACGGTTCGATCAACAGGCAGACCTCCGAACGCAAGCCTGGCGTCCAGGCATCCGGCAGGTCAGTCGCGATCCGTGTGATTTCCCGAGAGAGCAGTACATCGGCCGCCCGATCGAACTCGATCAGATGTCCCGAGGGTGAAAGGCCCACTCCACGCTCGAGCACGGCGTCAGCGCCAATCACAAAGCGCTTGAAAGGCAATGCATCGGCGACCTCGTTGGCCAGAATCACGCCGCTGACTGGCTGCGTGGGCAGCGCATCGAGCCATCGGATGCACGCGCGCAACGAGGCCGGCAGCGCGGCCAGCCGTTGCTGCTGCCGCTGTCGCAGATCGGCACTGATTTCCAGAATGTCGTAGTGCGCAGGCAGGCACTGCATTTCCTGAAGGCACATCAGGATGCTCTCAGCCAGCGCCCCGCTGCCCGCACCGAGCTCGAGCACACCGCCACCGCTGACTTCGAGCACCTGCGCGCACTGGCGGGCGATGCCATGCCCAAACAGCGCGGAAATCTCCGGCGCGGTCACATAGTCACCGCCCGGTCCGAATTTTTCGGCGCCCGCGCTGTAGTAGCCAAGCCCGGGCGCGTACAGCACCAGGCGCAGATACTCATCGAACGCGAGCCAGCCGTTGCCGGCCTGGATGCGTGCACGCACCGCTGCGGCTACCCGGGCGCTATGCTCGGCCATGTCGGGGGACAACGCAGGAAACATTGAGACTGACTCGCGCATCGTCATAAGCTGCACCGATGAGCAAGGAGCGACCCCCCTCTGACCGGCTGCGCGGCCGTACGGTATTGATCACCGGCGGTGCGCGGCGCATCGGCGCCCACCTCGCTCGCGCGCTGCACGCCGCCGGCGCCAACGTCGTGATCCACTGCCATCGTTCCCGCGCCGAGGCCGACGACCTCAGCGCCGAACTGGAAGCGGTGAGACCCGCCTCGACGGCGGTGTTGAGCGCCGATCTGCTCGACGTGGCACAGCTGCCACCGCTGGTGCGTGCCACCTGTGACCGATTCGGCACGCTGGACGTGCTCATCAACAATGCTTCGAGCTTCTACCCGACGCCTATTGGCAGCATCGAGCTCAAGGCCTGGGACGATCTGCTCGGCACCAACCTGCGCGCGCCAACCTTCCTCACTCAAGCGGCGGCGCCGGAGTTGCGACGAGCGCAGGGGCTGGTATTGAATCTGGTGGATATCCACGGGCTGCGGCCACTGCGTGAACATTCGGTCTATTCGACTGCCAAAGCCGGGCTCATCATGCTGACGCGCGCGTTGGCGCGTGAGCTGGCACCTGAAGTGCGCGTCAACGCGATCGCACCGGGGCCGGTGCTGTGGCCGGAAAGCGGTATCGGCCAGGAGCGGCAACAGAAAATTCTCGCGCAGACGCCACTGCAGCGCCCCGGTTCGCCGGAAGACATCGTTCGTGCGGTACTTTTCTTCGCGACCGATGCGCCGTTCGTCACGGGACAGATCCTGGCGGTGGATGGCGGTCGCAGCATCTAGCCATCGCGCGCTTGGCTTAAGCGGCATTCAGGTCCAGCTCCAAGGCAGTGAGTGCGCCCTCGGCCTGCGGGAATTGCGCCCACAGCTGGCCGATCGTAGCTCCCGAAGGCGGGTATCGCAGATCCGGGGCCAGTTGTGCCAGCGGGCCGAGCATATAGGCGCGCTTCAACAGGTCGGGCCGGGGCAGCGTATACCCCGGGCCGCGGCCGATGAGCTCACCGTAGAGCAGCAGGTCAAGGTCCATTGCCCGCGGCGCCCATTTGGGTGCGGCGGGCGTCCGTCCACAACGCGCCTCGAT
>DATMRM010000342.1:0-2804 GCA_035566155.1 Steroidobacteraceae bacterium
TCTTTTTCGAGCTTGCGACGAATGCGCTCGCGCTTCAGAACCGACAGGTAGTCCACGAACAGCTTGCCCGCCAGGTGGTCGATCTCGTGCTGCAAACAGACCGCGCCCAACCCATCCAGATCGCGTTCGAAGGTCTGCCCGTCCACGTCCTGCGCTCGCACTCTCACGCATGCCGCACGCTCGACTTGCTCAAACACATTCGGGACCGACAAGCAGCCCTCCTCCGATACCTCAACCCCATCGCGCGTCAGAATTTCGGGATTGATATAGACCTGAGGCGCCCGGCTGTCCCCACCGATGTCGATCACGACTACCTGCCGGTGGACATTTACCTGCGTTGCAGCAAGACCGATACCCGGGGCGGCGTACATCGTTTCCAGCATGTCGGCCACGAGCTGCTTCAACCCCGCATCAAACTCCTCGACTCGCTTGGCGCGGGTGCGCAGCCGGGGATCGGGGAATTCCAGTACGGGCAACAATGCCATCCGCGCTATCTCCGTTCCTAAACTTTAAGAAGTATTCTTAAATGTTGGGAAATATGCCAAAATTTCAAGAATCAGAGACGTATCGATCCACCGCGTGATCCAGTGCACAAAGTCAGCAATCAACCGTGTGCGTTTGCGCCCTCTTAAGTTTATAACAGCTGAACGAGAAGGCCCTACCCGACCCCAAGAGGTAGCAGGGATGTATTTGAATCATGTATTGACTGCCAGACAGGCTCTTACCGCCTGCGTGAGCCTATCCGGGGTCCTAGCCCTCGGTGGCTGCAGTATGTTCCATCATGAGACTGCGCAGTCGGCTGTACCGCCGCCTGCGACGCAAGTCGCACAGACGGACACGACTAACGCCAGCGCGCCCGAACTCCAAACCGTCACCGACGCGCTGAGCGACACCGATGAGGCGGGTACCACTACCGTCATGCGGGATGCCGGGCCTGCACTTCGCGCTGGCGCCCCGAAGGATTATGTCGTGAAGCGTGGCGATACGCTCTGGGGCATCGCCAACATGTTCCTGAAGGACCCGTGGCTGTGGCCCGAGATCTGGTACGTCAATCCGGACATCCACAATCCGCATCGCATTTATCCTGGCGACACCGTCCACCTGGCACTGGGCGGCGACGGCCGCACTGCGCTGCAGGTGGTGCGTGGAAGCACCGTGGGCGGTACGCGACTTGAGCCGCTGCTGCGTAGTAGTCCGCTTGAAGGGCCGATCGCGACGATCCCGTATTCTGCGATCGCGGCGTTCCTGTCACGTCCCGGCGTGATGACTCGCGAGGAGGTCAAAGCCGCCCCTTACGTGGTCGCGCTGCGCGATGAGCATCAGGTCGCGGGCGCGGGCCACGACCTGTACGTGAAAAAGCTCTCCGGCGACGCGGGCACGCGCTACAACGTGATGCACATCGATGAGCCGCTGAAGGATCCGCAGAGTGGGCGTCATCTGGGCTACATGGCGATCTACACCGGAACCGCGCAACTGACGCGCAGCGGACCGATCGCGCGCGCCACGCTGGTGGATTCTGCACGCGAGACGCTGCAGGGCGATGTGCTGATTGCGCAAACCACCAACCCGACTTCCGATTTTCTGCCGCACCCGCCATCGCAGCCGATCGATGGGCGCATCATTGCGGTGGTCGACAACGTATTGCTCGCCGGTCAATACGAGATCGCGGCTCTCAATCGCGGCTCGGAGGATGGCCTCGACCGCGGCACCGTGCTGACGATCGAGGAGGGGCAACGGGTCGCTACCGATCATTGCGCTCACATCGATGGCAGCAGCACCTGCTTCGCGGGCCACTCGACGCAGCTACCCATTGAGACCGAGGGTTCACTGCTGGTCTTCAAGACCTATGAGAAGATGAGCTACGCATTGATCCTTAGCAGTACCGTTCCGATTCATATGAACGACAAGGTCCGCAACCCCTAGTGCAATCAAGCGTGCGCATAGCGCAAGCTTGATTTTTCCGGCGAATACATCACGAGTCGATACGCTTCGCGCGCTGCGAGCGTTCTATGCTGCCGCATGGACGCGATCGACTTGCAGCTGGCGCTGGGCCGCGCGCGCGGCCTGACCGCATCAAAGCTGCGCCGCTACGGCGCGACGCTGGGTGAGTGCGCCGGGCAGCGCGGGTTGCCCGCCCTGTTCGAACAGTCGCCGCCGGTGCGCACGGCGTTAATGGCAGTCGACGCGACGCTCATCGCCGCCGATCGCCGCTGGATCCAGCGCGAATCGATCAGCCTGATTGATCTGACCAGCCCCGGCTATCCCTCGTTGCTGGCGCAGCTGCGTGACGCCCCGGCGTTGCTGTACGTCAAAGGTGATGTCGCCGCACTGTCCACACCGCAGTTGGCGATCGCGGGGACTCGCAAGGCCAGCGCTCCGGCACAACTCACCGCACGCAATTTCGCTGCGCGCCTCGCCCGTGAAGGACTGACCGTCACCAGCGGTCTGGCACTGGGCATCGACGCTGCCAGCCACGAGGGCGCCCTGCATGTCGGCGGCCGGACTATTGCGGTTCTCGGCACGGGCCTTGATCAGATCTATCCGGCAACGCATCGCGTGCTCGCGCAGCGCATCGCCGCGCAAGGCGCGCTGGTCAGTGAGTTGCCGCCGGGTGTGCCCCCATTGGCGTCAAACTTTCCGAGACGCAATCGGATCATCAGCGGCCTGAGTCTTGGTGTGCTGATCGTGGAAGCTGCGCGCGATAGCGGCTCGCTCATCACAGCGGCACTGGCGCGCGATCAGGGTCGAGGAGTCTTTGCAATCCCCGGTTCTATCAACAACCCGCTGGCGCGCGGATGCCATGC
>DATMRM010000343.1:0-2452 GCA_035566155.1 Steroidobacteraceae bacterium
GCTCGGTGCGGAGGTGCTCAAGATCGAACGGCCGCAAAGTGGTGACGACTTTCGCGATTTTGCCCGCCTACCCGGCTGGGAGGTCAGTCCCTCGTTCATCGCGGTCAACGCCGGTAAGCGCTCGATCACGGTCAATCTGAAGGCCGCCGAAGGGCGCGAGATCATTCGCCGGCTGGTGGCGACAGCGGATGTTCTGGTCGAGAATCAGCGCCCGAATCTGCTCGAGTCCTTGGGGTTGGGCTGGCGCGAGCTGCGACAGATCAAACCCGATCTGATCTATTGCTCGCTGTCGGGCTTTGGCCAGACGGGCGAGATGCATAGCTGGCCCGCGTACGATCACACGGTGCAGGCGATGTCGGGCATGGGCTGGACCGGCGCCGACGACGACATCCCCTCGCAGGGTCGCGGCTTCAGTATCGATTGCTTCAGCGGCTACGTGGCCTTCTCATCGATCCTCAGCGCGTTGTTCCGGCGTGAGCGGAGCGGCGAGGGCCAGTTCCTCGACGTCGCGATGCTCGATTCCGCGATGGTGCTGATGGCAGTGGGTTTGGTGCGGCAAATGCTCACGGGCGATCGGATCAAGGCAACCCAGCCGATCGTGCACGACCGGCCAACCGTCGGTGCATTTCGCACGGCCGATGGGTGGATCTGGATCAGCGGCAATTTTCAGAATCACTTTCTGGCGCTGTGCCGGGTGCTCGGTCGCAGCGAGCTGGCCCAGGATCCGCGTTTCAGCAGCAGCGAGGCCCGTCAGCAGCACGCCGATGAACTCAAGGCTGAGCTGGCCGGGCTGATCGCCACCCGTCAGGCTGAGGAGCTGGAGATCGAGCTGATGCGGGCAGGCGCGCCGGCGGCGCGCGTGAGAACCACCCAGCAGGCACTGCAGATTGCTTCGCTGGCCGAGCGCGGGATGCTGCAGGCTACCCAGACACCCGATGGCCGGCCGGTCACGGTGTTCAACTCGGGCTTTGTCGCCGACGCCGACAGTCCGGCGCTCTCGGGGCCGGTGCCACGCATTGGAGCACACACCCACGAGCTGCTGGCCGAGCTGGGCTTCGATGCGGGTGCCATCGGCGCCATGAAGCAAAAGGGCATCATCTAGAAGCTGCAAGCACGATGAGCACCGCTCTGGAACTGCTGCGGGCGCACTATCGGGATCGTTTGATGGCGGCGCAGGCGGTGCGCGCGAGCGGCGCATCCTGCGTGGTGGGTCTCACCGGGCCCACCGCTCCGGTCGAACTGGTGCTGGCGTGCGGGGGCTTTCCAGTGCGCATCAGCCCGACCGAGGGCATCGCGACGCCAACGGCCGAGCACTACCTGGACGCGCAGCTCGCGCGCGACGTGCAAATCCTGTTCGAGTGCGCGATGCACGGGGATTTCGAGTTCCTCGATCTGCTGGTGCTCACTCGCGGCGAGGACAAGCTGTTCTATTTTCTGAAGGAGATGGTGCGGCTCGGACGAGCCCCGGCGGTTCCGCCGATGCACATGTTCGATCTGATGGGCAGCCAGCGCGCCGCGGTGCGCGAATACAATCTGCAGAATCTACACTGGCTGATGGCAGCGATCGAGCGCACCTCGGCCCGCACTATCACCGACGAGGCGTTGAGCGAGTCGATACATCTGACCAATCGCTGCCGCCAATTGCAGCGCATGCTGCTGGCACAGCGCTGGGCCGGTCGCCTGTGCGGTGTGGAGGCCATGGAGGTGATCGGGGCGGGCTTCTGCATGCATCCAATCCGCTACGCGCAGACGCTCGAACGCTATCTGCGCGAACTCGAGGCTGCACCGGTGCTCAAGGCCGCTCCACGGCTGATGCTGGCCAGCTCCGAGCCGCTGATGAATTTGCAGCTGCACCAGCGTGTGGAAGAAGCCGGCGGACGTGTGGTCGCCGAAGACGATCCATGGGGCAGCCGCGCGCCTGGGGAGGATATCGCCAGTGCCGGCGATCCGAAGCAAGCCCTGCTGCACAAGTACTGGCAGGATACGGCGCACGCGGGTGTCGCGCCGCGCGAGGCGCGTCAGGCGTGGTTCAGGCTGCAGATCCAGCGTCCCGACCTGGACGGCGTCATTTTCTATGTGCCGCCCGGTGATCAGCAGTTCGGCTGGGACTATCCGGGGCTCGCCGCGCAGGTGAAGGCGGCCGGGAAGGCGTCGCTGCTGCTGCGGCAGGATGCCGCGCTCGGGGCCGCGGTGCCAGCACTCATCCGCGAATTCATCGCATGTCGATGACTGACGCCGAACGCGCTGCCTCGCGCGCGCGCCACGAGGCGCTGACTCAGCTGCAGGTGTCGCGCACGCTGCGAACCTATCAGAAGGCATGGTTCGAGAAGCTGCGGCAGGAGGTGTTCGAACAGGGTCGGCCCTATGCGATGGGCGGCGCGCTGGTACCACACGAGATCTGGGAGGCACTGGATCTGCCGTTCATTACTGACGTCTGGTACTCGGGCCTGGT
>DATMRM010000344.1:0-2222 GCA_035566155.1 Steroidobacteraceae bacterium
CTGGAACGAGAAGGCTTCGCTGTGTTTGAAAGCGGGGCCGCCGTTCAGGCCCAGACAGGGTATTCCCAGCACCGTGAACTCGACCGTCAGCACCTGTCCCTGCTTGCCAGCAGGGTAATCCCCGGGCGCGCGATGGACAGCGGTGACGGCGCTGTTTGGGAAGGTCTGGGCGTAAAACCTGGCGGCATCTTCTGCAGTGCCGTTGTACCAAAGGCAGATCACGTTCTTAGCCATCGTCTGTCGCTCCTCATTCGTCAGTCGGTGCACTCGTCCTAGTATGAATCGACGGCGGACCTGAGGCGTATTTACGGTCGCGGTCGCGGTCCCGCTCCATCAGCTGAGCAAGGTGACGTCGTTTCGGCCGGCACACCGGCCTTCAGGCCCCCTGTGTCGTGCATAGGAACAGCTGCGCTGGCGGGAAGTTCCGTCGCTCGAAGCGGCGTCGCACATCAGCGAAGGTCCGCTGCAGCGTAGGCAGAGCTCGGGCAGTGAACTGGTAGACCAGAAACGCTCCGCCCGGCTCGAGCGCCGCCCGGCTCTTCACCGCGATGTCGGTGCGCACCGGATCGGGCATGCTGCCGAGTGGGATGCCGGAAATGATGTATCGCGGCGCCGGGAGTGCGAGCCGCATCAGAACCGGCTGCACCTCTGCGGCGGAGTCGTGCACGACGTGCAGCCGCGGATCCGGTAAGGCCCTTTGCAGGAAACGCACGAAGTCACGATTCGTCTCGATGGCCACGAGCTGCGCATCGCTGCTCATGCGCCGCAGGATCTCCCCGGTGAACGTGCCGATACCCGGACCGTATTCCACGATCACACGGGTACGGCCCCAGTCGATAGGCTCCAGCACCTGGTCCACGAGGAAGCGCGAGCTCGGGATGATCGAACCGAGCATGTTTGGATGACGCAGAAAGTTGCTCGCAAACAGCAGCCTTTCGCTGAGCGGCTTGAGGGGCGATAGCGGCGATAGTAGCGATCGGGCATTTTCCGGCATGACGAGCCTCTCAGTCAGGATGGTAACGTGCGTTATCGGTCACTGTGGCGCTCCGGTCCACACGGCGCTCATGTTCCACAGCGACTCCTGCAGCTCAACGTCGTTCGCGAGCGCGGAAGCGGAACGAGGAAGCTGGTACTCATCGAAATAGCGACCGCTGACTCCGGCGACACTCTGATCGAGCGCAAGGTGGACGGTGGTGCGCGCGCCGCGCTCGGCGTCGAACACCACCCGAGTGAACAGCGGCTTGATGATACGCAGCCATCGCGGCAGAAGATTCGTGGCCACGACGCCTGGATGCAGGCAGTTGACGCTGATGCCGGTACCGGCCATGCGGCGCGCGAGCGCGAATGTATGCATAACGTTGGCGAGCTTCGAGCGGGCATAGGCGGCGGTGGCCCCGTAACGGGCGCGCGCGTCTGTGACCGTGGCAAGATCCAGGCGGCCGCGGTAGTGGATCCGGGAGGCGACCATGACGATGCGCGCCACCTTGTCCAGGTGATCCGACAACAGGGCGGTGAGCAGGAAGGGACCCAGGTGGTTGGTCGCGAACGTGAGCTCGAAGCCATCGACCGAGGTGCGATGTCGAGCGCTCACCATGCCAGCGTTGTTGACCAGGAGCCCGAGCGGCGGGTAGTCGCGGCGGACAGCAGCCGCGGCCTCGCGCACGGAAGCGAGCGAAGCGAGATCGCAGCGGACCACCTCGACCCGGGCGCGAGGCGCGTGCCGCATGATCTCATCGCGCGTCTCATCTGCGGCTGTCACGTCGCGGCACAGCATGACGACCGCTTTCCCCGCGCGCGCGAGCTCACGGCTTGTCACGCGGCCGATACCATGGGTAGTGCCGGTGATGACTGCGAGCTCGCTCATGACACTCTGCCCGCAATACTCAGCAGCGGCTCGCCCATGCGAATCACGCTTCCCTGGCCCAGTCCGGAAGCGAGCACCATGCCCGGGGGTGCGAAGGCGATCATGGTGGAGCCGTGCTGGAACCAGCCCATTTCCTCGCCTTTGCGCAGCTCGGCATCGCAGGGAATGGTGTTAGGTCCGCGGTACTTCAGGTGCAGCAGCACGTCCGCGCAGTGCAGCCGGATGCTCGCCACCAGGATGGCGGCGACCGGCACCAGCGTGATGAGGTAGTCCGATGCGCTCAGCCGGCAGCGAATAATGGCGCGTTCGTTCTTGCAGAAGAGATTCTCGATACGTCGGAGCGCGATCGGATTGACGT
>DATMRM010000345.1:0-17186 GCA_035566155.1 Steroidobacteraceae bacterium
CTGCGGCTGCCAGCAGCAGCAGACCCCCCAGCTGCAGGTACTTCACCAACGTTCGAGTCAGCACCGGACCCAGGATCGCTCCGATCTCCTGGCCAAAGGCGATGAAACCGAACAGCCGGGTCGCCTGAGCCGCGGTGAACGTGTCCACCATCAGGCTCCAGAACACCGAGACGAGGAACAGGTTGATGGTACTGAACCACACATAGTAGCTACCGGCAATCCACAGGTTGTCGGTCCGGTCCTTGAGCACAAGGTCGAACAGCAGGATGCCTAGGATCAGGAACCAGAACACGCCCGGCACCAGATGCCTGATTTTGACGCGCGAGGCGATCACCGCAAAAATCGGTGAGGCAATCATCGTGGCGATGAACGTCCCGGTGAACAGATTCTGCAACTCGCCCGAGCCGAACACCGTCGCCATCGTGTCGCGCACCGGACGCAGGATGTAGTAACTGGCGTACAGCACCAGATTACACAGGCAGGCCAGCACGACGGCGCGACGCTCATGTCGCTCGACCCGCGCCAGCCAGCTCGGAAACAGACGATCCACGCTATCGCACTCGCCAGATCATGACGCCGGCCGCGAGCGCCAGCAGCGCCGTGGGTACACCGGACAGCAGCACCGGGTCGAGGTTGAAGACCTGGGTGCCGCTTTCGACCAGCCGCTGCGCGAAGATATAGACCACGCCCAGCGCCACCCCAAATGTGGTGCGCGCGCTCAATGAGGTCGAGCGCAGCGAGCCGAGACCGAACGGCATCGCGAACAGCATGGCGGCCAGAATACCGAGCGTGCTGGCGATGCGCGACCAGAAGGCAATCTCATACTGCTTCGCATCGAGGTGGTTCGCTCGCAGGTAGCGGATCGCAGGATAAAGGATATGCAGCGCCAGCTCGGCCGGATCGGTCACCGCAAGCTGCAGAAAGTCGGCGCCAGCCGTGGTGCGCAGCTCTCGCACCGGTGCATGCACACTGGTGACGTTGCCGTCGGTGATGCGCGACTCGTAGTAGTCGCGTAGCTGCCAGGACTGCGGTCCGGTGGCGTTGGCATGATCTGCCCGGCCCACCGCCAGCAACCGGTTGTCCTCGGTGAGTTCAAAGATCAGCATGCCGCCGAACTCAGCGGCACTCGAGCGTCCCTGCACATTCAATATGGTATCGCCGTCGCGCACCCAGGCACCGCCGGCCGTGGCGAAGCTGACGTTCGAGTATTTGGCGAACGCCTTCTGTGCATCCGCGAGCTGTGCCAGCGGCTGCGCCAGAAACTCACCCACCAGCACGGCGATGCCGATCAGCACCGCGGAGCTGATCAGCACCGACCTGCTCAGACGCAGCTTCGACATGCCCGATGCACGCATCACGGTCAGCTCGTTGCTGCGCGCCAGGATGCCGATTCCCACCAGCGCCCCGATCAGCGCGCCCGCAGGGAATGACTCCACTGCAAACTGCGGCAGACTCATCGCGGCGTACAGCAGCGCGTCAAATATGCTGTAGTGACCAACGCCGACGCTGCCTTGTTCGCCGATGAACACAAACAGCATCCCGAGCATCAGCAACGCGGCCATCACCAGCGCCACCGCGGACAGCAGAGTGCGGGCGATGTAACGATCGAGCAGTGTCACGCCTGGCGTCTCACCCGCTGCAGTCGCACCAGCGACGGCCCGGCCATCGCGCCCATACTGGCGAGCAGGAACAAGCCGTGTACCCACCACAAGCCCAGTGCCTGCGGTATCACTGCGCGGCTCAACCAGGTGCGACCGGCGAGGGCCAGATTGGCGTACAGCGCGAACACCAGCACGGCGATCCAGACGTGTGCGTAGCGACCCTGACGTGGACGCAGCCGTCCCAGTGGCACCGCCAGCAGCGTCAGCACCAGCGTCATCAGCGGCAGACCGACTCGCCACTGCAGCTCGGCGGTCAGTTTCGGATCGCGGCTGCCGATCAGCGACAGCGTCGGCATTTCATCCAGTCGCTGGGCTCGCGCCGCGGTTTCGGGCGTGCGCACCGGGATCAACTGTTGGTCGAATTGCATGATCCGGTAGCGGTTGTTGCCAGGGGTCCCCTCGACACGCTCGCCGTCGAACAGCGTGATCGTCTCGCTCTCGCCATCGCTCGAGACCTGGTAGTGCGCGCGGCGCGCCACGGTGGTCTCCACCGCCAGTCCTTCGCTGCGCTTGACGAACACATCGGTCAGATCGCCGTTCTTTTCAGCGGCCCGAGCGTAGATCACGATACGCCCGCCACTGAAACTGCGAAAAGTCCCCGGTTCCAGCGGCGCGGCGGCCGCGGCCCGCAGGGCTTCACTGCGCATGTTCGCCTCGGCGCTGGCCGCGCGCGGGGCCAGATCGAAGTTGAGCCAGGCGATCAGCGCGGTGACCGGCAACGCCAGCAGCCAAACCGCCACAGCGACCCGGCCAACGCCGACGCCGCAGGCCTGCGCGGCGGCCATCTCGCTGTCGTGATAGAGACGCCCAAACGCCAAAACAATACCGAGCATCAGCCCGAAAGGCAGCAGGATGGCGACATTCTGAGCGGTTCCCAGACCGATCAGTTCCAGGACGAAACCCTTCTGGTATTGCAGCTGGGCCGCTCGCGCCAGCACCGAGCCGACCTGGTTAACCAACAACAAGGCGAGCGCAACCAACGTCACACCAAGGAAGTTGGCGGTCATTTCCTGAAGCATGTAGCGCTGCAAAATTCGCAACGGGTCCGCACCCTCCGTGCGCCTTCTCGGCTAAACTAAAACCTGCACCAAGTTGCCGCGGCGACTGGGAGGTCGCTCGCCGCGGTGGCTACGTTATACGGATAATTCGCGGGCAAACAAGGATTAAACAAATGCGGTTTGAAACTTTCAGTCGCAGGGCCGCCGATCAGCGAAGCGATTGCCTGGTCATTGGCGCATTTGAGCAGGGCGAACTGGGAACCGAGGCCGCTGCCGTGGACCGCGCGATGCGCGGCCGGGTCAAGACGCTGTTGTCGCGCGGGGATTTTTCCGGCCGCAGCGGCGAGACCCTATTGCTGCCGGAAGTGAGCGGCGTGCGCAGCCAACGGCTGCTGCTGGTGGGTCTGGGTCCCAAGGCGCAGTTCAACCGCAAAGCCTGGCGCCGGGGGATGAATCAGGCAATCACCGCCCTGGCCCGCACGCGCATCAGCAGTGCGGCGATCGCACTCGAACGTCCCGCCGCGCGCGAACTGGATGACTACTATTTCGGCCGCGCCAGCGCTGAAATCACCGGTTCGACGCTGTATCGCATCAACGATCTCAAGACCGCCCGGCGTGCGCCGCTACCGCGCCTGGGCACAGTGTTTTTCGGACCCGTGAGCACTTCGGCCACCGCGGACGTGCGCCTCGGGCTGCGCAACGGTGCAGCCCTGAGCGACAGCGGCGAGCTGCTGCGCAATCTGGGCAATCTGCCGCCGAATGTCTGCACACCGCGTTACCTCGGCGCCCGGGCCCGCGAGCTGCAAAGCCGCTACCGCCAACGGGTGCGCGTGCGCGTTTTCGACGAGGCAGCGATCAAGCGCCTGAAGATGGGCTGCTTTCTGGCAGTGACCCGTGGCAGCGAAGAACCCCCGCGCTTCATCGTGCTCGAATATCGCGGTGGCCGCCGGGGCCGCGCGCCCGTCGTGCTGGTGGGCAAAGGGGTGACGTTCGACACCGGCGGTATCTCGCTCAAGGACCCGCCAGCGATGGACGAGATGAAATACGACATGTGCGGTGCCGCCACCGTGCTGGCGGCCATCGACTTTGCAGCCCGCTCCAAACTCAGACTGAATGTCGTCGGGCTGGTGCCAGCCTGCGAAAACATGCCCGACGGCCGGGCCATCAAACCCGGGGACATCGTCACCAGTGCTTCCGGTCAGACGGTCGAGATTCTCAACACCGATGCGGAAGGTCGGCTACTCCTGTGCGACGCGCTCAACTACGCGCGCCGGTACTCTCCGGACGTGGTGGTGGATTTTGCGACGCTGACCGGCGCCTGCCTGGTGGCGCTGGGCAATCACCACAGCGGTGTGATGGCCAACGATGATGCGCTGGCGCGTGAACTGGTGGACGCCGGCGTACGCAGCGATGATCGCGCCTGGCAACTGCCGCTGACGGAAGAGTACGCAGAACAGCTGCGCAGCAATTTCGCCGACATGGCGAACATGGCTGGACGTGAAGGTGGTGCCATCACCGCCGCAGCATTCCTCGGCAAGTTCACGCAGGGTATGCGCTGGGCTCACATGGACATCGCGGGTACTGCCTGGCTGAGCGGCGCTGCCAAGGGTGCCACCGGACGGCCCTTGGCGCTGGTGAGTGATTTCCTGACGCGCCGCGCCGCCGGCTGATGCCGCAGGTTGCTTTCTATGTACTGCCCAGCAGCGATGATCGGGCGCGCCTGAAGTTTGCCTGCCGCCTGACGGAACGCGCCTATCTGGCCGGAGAGCAGGTGTTCGTCGCGCTGACGGACGCGGCGCAAATGCAGCAGTTCGATGAACTGTTGTGGACCTTTGCCGACCGCAGCTTCGTTCCTCACGAACCCTATCGAGACGATCAGCAATGGCACGAGACGCCGGTACTTCTGGGTTGCGGCCCGACGCAGCCGCAGCAAGCATTCGATCTGCTGGTGAACCTGAGCGATGAGATTCCAGCCGCGCTCGCGCACGCCCAGCGTGTCAGCGAAATTGTGGACGCCGATGAGTCGCGCCGACGCGCGGGCCGGCAACGATATCGCGGCTATCGTGATCAGGGTGTGATCCCGGAAACGCACAACATCGCGGCCGATCAGGGGTCATAGGCCCTATAATTGCGGTTTTCCCAAGACCGCCTGTGATGGACAGCAAGTACTCACCCGCTGAGATCGAACAGCGTCTGTATCAGCGTTGGGAGGAATCGGGGTATTTCGCCCCGCGCCCCTCCAGTCGCCATTTCTGTATCGTCATCCCGCCACCCAACGTGACCGGAACGCTGCACATGGGCCATGCGTTCCAGCACACCATCATGGACGCACTGACGCGCTGGCACCGCATGCGCGGCGACTGCACGTTGTGGCAGCCGGGGCTGGATCATGCCGGTATCTCCACGCAGATGGTCGTCGAGCGCCAGCTCAATGCGCAGGGACGCAAGCGCACCGAGCTGTCTCGAGGCGAATTCGTCGAACGAGTCTGGGCGTGGAAAAACGAGTCTGGTGGAATAATTTCAGGGCAGATGCGACGCCTGGGTGCATCCGTGGACTGGTCGCGCGAGCGCTTCACGATGGACGAAGGCCTGTCGCGCGGCGTGGTGGAGGCCTTCGTGCGCTTGCACGACGAGGGGCTCATCTATCGCGGCAAGCGCCTGGTCAACTGGGACCCCAAGCTGCTGACGGCACTGTCGGATCTGGAGGTGTTGTCGGAAGAGGAAGCCGGACATCTGTGGTACCTGCGCTATCCGCTGGCGGACGACTCCGGCCACGTCATCGTGGCAACCACGCGCCCGGAAACCCTGCTCGGTGACGTCGCAGTCGCCGTGAATCCGCAGGATGAGCGTTATCGCTCGCTGATCGGACGCTTGGTGCGTCTGCCATTGGCCAAGCGCGATATTCCGATCATTGCCGACGACTACGTGGACCCGCAGTTCGGCACGGGCTGCCTGAAGATCACACCGGCGCACGATTTCAACGACTACGCGATCGGCCAGCGCCATGGCCTGCCCCTCATCAATGTGTTCACGCCCGATGCCAAGCTCAACGATCAGGCACCCGCGCATTTACGCGGCCTCGATCGTTTCGAAGCGCGCAAGCGGATCGTGGACGAACTTCAGGCTGCGGGTCTGGTCGATCGTATCGAGCCGCACAAGCTGATGGTGCCGCGCGGCGACCGATCCGGCGAAGTGCTCGAGCCCTACCTGACCGACCAATGGTATGTGCGTATTGCGCCGCTGGCCACGCCCGCGATCAAGGCGGTCGAATCCGCTCGCGTGCGCTTCGTGCCGGAGAACTATGACAGGACCTTCTTTCAATGGATGCACCACATTCAGGACTGGTGCATCAGCCGCCAGCTTTGGTGGGGTCATCGTATTCCGGCATGGTACGACGATCAGGGCACCGTCTACGTCGCCCGTACCGAAGCGCAGGCGCTGCAACAAGCGCGCGCCAAGCGTGGCCAGGACGTCGAGTTGCGACAGGACGAGGACGTGCTGGATACCTGGTTTTCATCCGGCCTGTGGCCGTTCTCGACGCTCGGCTGGCCGGACAGCACGCCCGAGTTGCGACGCTTCTATCCGACCGATGTGCTGGTCACCGGCTTCGACATCATCTTCTTCTGGGTTGCCCGGATGCTGATGTTCGGACTGAAGTTCGCCGACGATGTCCCGTTTCGCGATGTCTACATCACCGGACTGATCCTTGATCACGAGGGTCAGAAGATGTCCAAGTCCAAGGGCAATATTCTCGACCCGCTGGACGTCGTGGACGGCATCGGGCTCGAGGCGCTGGTCGCCAAGCGCACCACCGGCCTGATGCAGCCGCACCTGAAGAGCCGCATCGAAAAGACCACGCGCAAGGAATACCCGCAGGGCATCGAGGCCTATGGCACCGATTCACTGCGCTTCACGCTGGCCAGCCTGGCCACTCAGAGCCGGGATCTGCGCTTTGACCTCAATCGCGTCGCGGGCAACCGCAACTTCTGCAACAAACTATGGAATGCCGCTCGTTTTGTGATGCTCTCGTCGGAGAGCTGCCCCGCTGGCCCAAGCTCGGCCGCGGACTTCAGCGTCGCTGATCGCTGGATTCGCTCCAGACTGGGCGAGACCATCCGTACGGTCGAGCGCGCGTTCAGCGAGTATCGATTCGATTTTGCGGCATCGGCGCTTTACGAATTCACCTGGCACGAATTCTGCGACTGGTATCTCGAAATCGCAAAGCCAGTACTGCAAAACTCTGCCGACGCGCGGGCACAGGCGTCCGCTCGTGGCAATCTGCTGACCGTACTGGAGTCGCTGCTGCGCACGCTACACCCGCTGATGCCATTCATTACGGAAGAAATCTGGATGCGAGTCGCCCCGATGGCCGGTGTCGGGGGCCCGAGCATCATGCTCTCGCCGTGGCCCAAAGCAGATGAATTCGCGCCCGATCCCGACGCCGACGAGGAAATGCACTGGGTGATGCAGGTCGTGCTCGGCATCCGGCAGATTCGCGGCGTACTGGACATTCCCGCTTCGCGGAAATTGCCATTGCTGCTGCACAACGCGAGCGCGCGCGATCTGCAATGGCTGGCGAAACACCGGGTGCTTCTCATGAGGCTCGCCGGCCTCGAGAGCATGCAACCCCTGGCCCACGCAGAGGCGGCGCCCCCTGCAGCCGCGGAACTGGTGGGCGAGCTGGTGCTGCTCGTGCCAATGGCGGGATTGATCGACCCGGCAAGCGAATTGGAGCGCCTCGAGAAGCGCCTGGCAAGAGTGGAAGCGGAATTGAAGAGCTTCCGCGGCAAGCTGGCCAATGAGAACTTTGTGCGCAATGCGCCGCCCGAAGTCGTAGCGCAGGAACACGAGCGCGTCAGCGATCGGGAGCGTGCGCGCGCGGGACTGATCCGCCAGATCGAGCAAGTTCGCAAGCTGTTGAACTAGACATGAGCCGGATCAGCGACACGGTTTGCGCAGTCGAGCGGGTCATCCTCGGCAAGTCGCTGCAGGTGCGGTTGTGTCTCACGTGCATTCTGGCCCGCGGTCATCTGCTCATCGAGGACGTGCCCGGCGTGGGCAAGACCACGCTCGCACACACGCTGGCGCATGTGCTCGGCCTCGAGTGGACCCGAGTGCAGTTCACCAGCGACATGCTGCCGGCCGATATTCTGGGCGTGTCGATCTTCGATCGCAGCACCCACAAGTTTCAGTTTCGCCGCGGCCCGATTTTCACTCAGCTGCTGCTGGCCGATGAGATCAACCGCGCCAGCCCCAAGGCGCAGAGCGCGCTGCTGGAAGCGATGGAAGAACGGCAGGTGACCGTGGATGGCGAAACCTATCCGCTGCCAGAGCCTTTCTTCGTGGTCGCAACGCAGAATCCGCATGAGCAGATCGGCACTTACGGGTTGCCCGAGTCCCAACTGGACCGCTTCCTGATGCGAGTGAGCTTGGGATACCCGGATCGGGCATCCGAACGTCGGGTCCTGTTGCAAGGTGAGCGCAAGGAAATCCTCGAGCGCACGCCTTCGGTGCTGAATGGCGAACAGGTGCTGGCCTTCCAGCGCGCGGCGCGCAGCATGCACGTTGCCGATGCGCTGCTCGACTACGTGCAGTCACTGATTGCACGTTCGCGTACGCAGATGTCGCTCGGATTGTCCCCGCGCGCTGCCCAGGGATTGCTGCGCGCAGCCCAGGCCTGGGCATTGCTCGGCGGGGAGAAAGCGGTGCTCCCGGAACACGTGCAGGCTGTGTTCCCGGCGATCGCGGCACATCGGTTGGAACCGAGGGAGAGCGATGGCAGCTCGGACGGCAATCAGATCGCCGATGGACTCATCAAAGCCGTCCCGGTTCCGGTTTGACGCACGCGGCCGGCTCGCGGCCCGGGCGCAGCGCTGGGCGCAAGCCCGGCAGGGTGATGACAGCCCGCCGCTGACGCTGCTGCAGCGGCGCATCTACATCCTACCGACCAAAGCGGGGGTCAGCACCTCCGTTCTGCTGTTCGCGATGCTGCTCGCGGGAATGAACTACGGCAACAGCCTTGCGCTGTTTCTGTGCTTCACCCTGAGCGGAGTGGCCCTGGTATCCATGCACGAGTGCCATCGTTCACTCGCCGGTCTGAAGCTGCTGCGGGCGCACGTCGAAAACAGCTTCGCCGGGCAGGTCGGCGAGCTGCAGCTCTACTTCGAGAATGTGGACACGCGGCTGCGCGATTCGCTGAGCGTGAAGTGCTCACCGTGCGATGAGGTCGCCTTTCGCGTCCAACCGGGCGAGATCAAGCCGGTGACTGTGAACTTCCTTGCCAGGACGCGCGGTCGGCAGCGGATTGACCGGCTGCGATTGTCGACCACGGCACCGATGGGACTGTTTCGCGCGTGGGCATGGATCCACCTGCCATTGGAGGCCATCATTTACCCGGCCGCTACCGGCAACCGGGCGTTGCCGCCGCGGCAGGGAGAACCGCGCCTTGGCCGGCAGCTGACGCACAACACCGGCGAGGAAGAATGGGCCTGGTTGCGCAACTACCAGAACAGCGACCCACCGCGCAGTGTTGCCTGGAAGGCCTATGCGCGCGGCGCACCGCTGATGGTGGCGCACTACGACTCTCCGGCGGGCATGCAGCGCACGCTGCGCTTCTCGGCGGTTCCTGGCAATTCGGTCGAGCAAAAGCTGTCGCAGCTGACCAGGTGGGTACTGGAGTGCGAGCGACTGGGTGAGGACTACGCGCTGGAGTTGCCCGAAGCCACGCAGGCCTCGGGCCACGGCGTCGCACATCGGCGCGCGTGCCTCGAGAGCCTCGCGCAGTACGGTCTATGACAGAACCTGCCGTGCCCGCCAGAACCGTGTGGTTGCTGCTTGGCGGCTATCTGGGCGCCGTGCTGCTCAACGTCCATCACACGGCGCTCTGGTGTCTGCCGCTCGCGCTGGGCGTGGCAATCTGGCGGGCGCGCCGCTTGCGCACGTCGGCCGGCAAGTCGCGCCGTCTGGCACGTACCGTGGTCATCGTCATACTCACTGCAATCGTGCTGATCGGATTTCGCACGCTCAACGGCGTGCAGGCCGGCGCCAGTCTGCTGGTGGCGATGGCGGCACTGAAGCTGACCGAGACCTCCGCTCGGCGCGACTGGCTGATCATGGTCGGTGCTTCTTTGTTCCTGCTGCTGGCCGCTTGCCTGGATGCACAGATGCTATGGCGCCTGCCGCTATACGTCGCCGAGCTATGTCTGCTGTGTATGGGGATGTACGCCCTGGGCGCGGGCGATCAAGTACCTTCGCTCGCGCCACTGACCCATCGTACTGCAGGCACTTTGCTGGCCGCGATGCCGCTGGCGATCCTGCTGTTCCTGTTCGTACCGCGCGTGGCCGGCTCGTTCTGGGCGCTGCCGCGGTCGCATGAGGCCACCACCGGGCTGAGCGATGAAATGAACCCCGGCAACATTTCCTCGCTGAGTGTGTCGGGCGATCCGGCGGCGCGGGTCCGGTTCGACGGCCCTCCACCCCCACCCGAGCAACGCTACTGGCGCGGTTTCGTGCTGGATAAGTTCGATGGCAATACCTGGCGACGCAGTCGGCGCGACTATGGTTTCGCACCGCCGCTCACCTACCTGGGCACCTCCTATCAGTACGAAGTCTCGCTCGAGGCCAGCCAGCTCACGGTCCTGCTGGCGCTCGAACTGCCGCAGGGCGCGCCCGAATCCTTGGGCGATGCCCATCTGAGCGATGACTTTCAGGTGATCGACTCACAGCCGGTCACGCAACGTCTGACCTATCGAATGCAGTCCTATCCGCTGCACCGAAGCCTGCCGCAGCAACAGCTCACCCCGGAGGAGCGACAGCGCTACTTAGGCTTTCCGGGCGCACGCAACCTGCGCAGCATCGAGCTCGCCCATACGCTGCGCGCTAGCGCCGACAGCGACCTCGGCTACATCCGCAGCGTGCTCGACTACTTCGCCCGCGGCGGCTTCAAGTACGCCCTGGATCCGGAACTGTCCAACGGCAACTCGGTGGATGACCTGTTGTTCAATACGCACGAAGGGTTCTGCGGGCACTACGCCTCAGCATTCGCGCAGCTTATGCGGGCGGCGCGAATCCCGGCGCGCGTGGTGACCGGGTATCAGGGAGGGATCTGGAACCGCTATGGCAACTACCTGTTGATCCGGCAATCCGACGCGCACGCCTGGGCCGAAGTCTGGCTCGACGCTAGCGGATGGGTTCGCATCGATCCAACGGCCGTCGTCGCTCCGAATCGTCTCACCCGGGGCTCGGACGACCTCACATCCAATGCCACGCTGGCCGCGCGGATGTTCCGCTGGCAATGGCTCGCCAACACCGTGCAGGCCTGGCAGGCGGTCAACGCCTGGTGGCAGGATGAATTTGTCGGCTTCAACTTCAGCAAGCAGCAGGACCTGCTCGGACTTCTGGGCATCCAGCGACACTACCTGCGGGCCCTGGCCGTCATGCTTGCGATCGGCGGCAGTATTTGGCTCGGCGTCATCGCCTGGAGTCTGCGACCGCGTCATTCACGGCGCGCCGAGGATGTGCTCGGCCGAACCTGGCGACTTTTGGAACGCAAACTTCAGCGCGCGGCCTCGCCACGAGCGTCGTATGAAGGACCGGTCAGCTACGCGCAACGTATCGGCCTGGAGCGACCCGAGCTCGCGAGCCGGGTGAGTGCACTGGCACGTCGCTACGCTTGGCTGCGATACGGCCCCAAACCGAGCAACGAGGAAGTGGAGCAGTTTCGCCGCGCCGTGCGTCTGTTGAAGACGATGCCGGCGCGGATCACGCGTTAAGCCATCGCGCAGACAGAGCGCTCTGGCGCGCGCACGCGCGCCAGCAGCAGCCCGCCGCCAATGAAGAAGAATTCCAGCACCAGGATCGACAGGCGCTGATTGCCTGTCACCATCGCGACCAATCCCATCGCGAGCGGACCGAGCACTGCGGCGAATTTGCCGAGCATGTTGTAGAACCCGAAGTATTCGCCGGCCCTGTCCGCGGGGATCAGGCGCGCGAAATACGAACGCGACAGGGCCTGCACGCCGCCCTGCACCGAGCCGAAGATCGCGGCCAGAATGTAGAACTGCTGCACCGTCTGCATGAAGTAGGCATAGAACGTGACGCCGACGAACACTGCCAGACCCAGATAGATCGAGCCCTTGGTGCCAAAGCGGTCTCCCAGCCAGCCGAACAGCAGTGCAAACGGAAAGGCGATGAACTGCACGATCAGCAGCGCGACGATCAGCGAATCGGAAGGGAACCCGAGCTTGCTGCCGAAATCCACCGCCATCAGCTGCACCGTATTCAAGGCATCGATGTACAGCCAATAGGCGAGCAGAAAGTTCCGCACCATGCGCTCGCGCATGACCTTGCGAATCGTGGCCCATAGCTCAGCCACTCCCGATGGCTCACCGGTCGGACGGCCTTCGGGAACATGTCGGAACAGCGGCAGCGTGAACAGCAGCCACCAGACTGCGACGTCGAGGAATGCAATGCGTGTGGCCTGCGTCCCGTTGGCGAGATGAAACCAGCTCGGATGCAGCGCCATCAGCACGTTGACCAGAAACAGCAGTCCACCGCCGATGTAGCCGAACGCGTAGCCTTGTGCCGAAACGCGATTGATCTCGCTGGCGTCGGCCACCTGCACGATGAGCGCGTCCTGAAAGGAGCTACCCGCCCAGAACGCCACGGTACCGACCCCGTACACCACCAGCGCCCAGACCCACTCACCCTGCCCCACCGTCGCCAGCACCGCGCTGCCGATCGATCCGAGGACGGTCCAGATGCCGAGCCAACGCTTCTTGTGTCCGCGCCGGTCGGCCAGGGCTCCCAGCCACGGCGCGAGCAGCATCACTATGAAAGTAGCCGTTGAGTTCGCCAGTCCCAGATAGAACGTCTGCTGCGTGCCCGACAGCGACGTCGCGACGTACTTGTCGAAGAAGATGGGAAAGAATCCGACCGCGATCGTGGTGATGAAACCATGATTCGCGCACGCGGAGAGTGACCATGACCACTGAGCCAGATGTTTGCTAGTCACGGCGTTCTCTTGAGCAATCCTTGGATCGCTATTGCATCAGATATTCGCGCGTCTCGTGAAACTGAATTTCCGGCCAGCGCTCGCGGGTCAGCTGCAGATTCACCCGTGAGGGCGCCAGATACACCAGCGCGCCGCCATGATCCAGCGCCAGATGTTCGTAGGCGCGGGTCCGGAACTCCTCCAGCTTACCCTCATCGGCTGCAGTAACCCAGCGCGCGGTGTGCACCGTCACACTCTCAAACACACATTGCACGTTGTACTCATCCTGCAGGCGGAATGTGACCACTTCGAACTGCAGCTGTCCGACCGCACCCAGGATCAGCTCGCTGTTCCGGAGCGGACGAAACAGCTGCGTCGCGCCCTCCTCGCACAGCTGATCCAATCCCTTCGACAGCGCTTTCATGCGCAGTGGATCCTTCAGGACCGCGCGTCTGAACATTTCCGGCGCAAAATTGGGAATGCCCGTGAAGTGCAGCGATTCCCCTTCACTGAAGCTATCGCCGATGTTGATCGTGCCGTGGTTGTGCAGGCCGACGATGTCCCCGGCATACGCCTCCTCGGCCTGCGAGCGGTCAGCAGCCATGAACGTCAGCGCATCGGCAATGCGCATTTCCTTGTCGAGGCGCACGTGCTTGAGGCGCATGCCGCGTTGATAGCGCCCGGAACAGAGCCGAAGAAATGCGATCCGGTCGCGATGACCAGGATCCATATTTGCCTGAATCTTGAAGACAAAGCCGGACAGCTTCGGCTCCTGCGCCGAGACGCTGCGCTCACGGCTGGGGCGCGGCAGCGGTGCCGGTGCGTGCGTCACGAACGAGCGCAGCAGTTCCTCGACCCCGAAGTTGCTGATCGCCGAGCCGAAGAAAACCGGCGTCTGGCGAGCAGCTCGATACGCCTGCGCATCAAACGCCGCGGTGGCGCCGCGCACCAGTTCGATCTCATCCGCAAAGGCCTGCGCCGAGTCGCCAAACAGTTCCGCCGCCGCCGGCGAATGCAGTCCGTCGATCACCCGATTGCCGCCGACGCGCCCGCGCTCGCCGGCCTCGTAGACGTAGATGCGGTCCTCCGGCAGATGGTAGATGCCCTTGAGTTCGCGTCCCATGCCGACCGGCCAGGTAACCGGCGCACACTGAATTTTCAGCACGCGTTCGATCTCATCCAGCAGTTCGATCGGCGCCCGTCCGTCGCGATCCAGCTTGTTGATGAAGGTCATGATCGGTGTGTCGCGCAGCCGGCACACATCCATCAGCTTGATGGTGCGTTCCTCCACGCCCTTGGCGCAGTCGATCACCATCAGTGCTGAGTCGACCGCGGTGAGGGTGCGGTAGGTATCCTCGGAGAAGTCCTCGTGGCCGGGAGTGTCGAGCAGATTGATGACATGATCCCGATAGGGAAACTGCATCACGGAACTGGTGACCGAGATTCCGCGCTGCTGTTCCAGTCGCATCCAGTCAGAGGTGGCGTGGCGTGCGGCTTTGCGTCCTTTCACAGTTCCAGCCATCGCGATTGCGCCGCCAAACAGCAGCAGCTTTTCGGTCAGAGTGGTCTTGCCGGCATCGGGATGCGAAATGATGGCAAACGTGCGCCGGCGCGCGATTTCCTGCTCGAGCGTAGTCATGAGAAGGCGCGCGATTCTAATCGATGTGGCGCTTCAGCACGATGGCATCTTCGCGTCCGTCCACGGCCTGGTAGTAGCCACGGCGCACGCCGATCTGCACAAAACCCAGCGACTGATACAGCCGGATGGCGGAAGTGTTCGAAGGTCGAGCTTCCAGAAAGGCCTCACGCGCGCCGACCGTGGCGGCCACCTGCAGCAGGTGCGCCAGCAGGCGCCTTCCGATACCACGGCAACGATAGTCCTCGCCGACGCACAGATTCAGCAGATGGGCCTCGCCGGCCGCCACGCTCATGATGCCGTAGCCCGCGACAGCGACACCGATCTCGGCCACGCGGCAGGTGTAATTCACCCGCAGGCAGTCGCGGAAAATGCCCTCGGTCCAGGGGAACGCATAGGACAGACGCTCGATGCGCAGAATCTCCAGCACGTCCGATTCACGGGCGCTGCGAAAACTCAGCTCAGGCATCGCCACCGCGTCTAGTCGAACCACCGCCATAAGAGGTGCTAATTCCCTCGCGCCCGCGCCAGTTCGGTGCGCGCGAACTTCAGATCCGTCCAAACCTTACGCTTCTCTCCGGGACTGCGCAGCAGGTAAGCAGGATGATAGGTGACGATCAGTGGCGTGGCACGTTCGCCCAAGCGATGCACCTGCCCGCGCAGCCGGCCGACCGAAACGTCCGTAGCCAGCAGGTTCTGCGCTGCAATACCCCCCACCGCCAAAATCATGCGCGGCTGAATCAGATCAATCTGCTGCTGCAGATAGGGCAGACAGGAGGCGACTTCAGTCGGGTTCGGATTGCGGTTGTTGGGCGGCCGGCACTTGAGAATATTGGCAATGTAGACCCGCTCGCGAGGTTGCCCCATCGCCTGCAGCATCGAATTGAGCAACTGCCCGGCGCGGCCCACGAACGGCTCGCCCTGTTCGTCCTCATCCTGGCCCGGCGCCTCACCAATCACCATCAGCTCCGCCCGGCGCTGACCGACTCCGAACACCGTTTGCGTGCGCGTCTGGCACAAGCCACAACGTGTGCACTCACGCACTCTTGCCTGCAGCTCATCCCAGACAGCGCCGGCCTGCGGCGGCGCTGGGGCCGTGGCGAAACGCGGCACCCAGACATCCAGCCCCAGGGCCTGCAGATACTGTTCGCGGGCTCTCACGTGAGCTCAGGCTTCCGGCGTGACAGCGCGCACCGGGCGTTTGCCACGGCGCAGCCGGCGCCATACCCACATCAACGGCGAATACGCCGCGTAGCTGCCGAAAAACACCAGCAGTACGATTTCGCGCGCGCCACCGATCACGACAAAGATCGCAGCGATGACCACCAGCCACACGAAGCTCACCGGTCGCGTCCAGTCCAATCCCTTGCCGCTGCTGTAAGGAAAGCGGCTGACCATCAAGGCCCCTGCCGTCGCTGTAATGCCAAACGCAAGAATCAGACCCGGCAGACCGGGTTCGCGCCACCATTCACTCGAGGTCCATAGAAACGCTGCAACCACTGCGGCCGCCGACGGGCTGGGCAGCCCCTCGAAATAACGCTTGTCCTGAACCCGGCTGTTGAACTTTGCCAGCCGCATGGCCGCCGCGGCGGCGAAGAAGAACGCGGCCAGCCAGCCAAAGCGAAACCACTCCTTGCCGTATTCGGCAATGCGAGCGACGCCCCACTGATAGGACACGATCGCCGGCGCCATACCGAAGGCCACCATGTCAGCAAGACTGTCGTATTCCTTACCGAACGCCGACTCGGTGCGGGTGAGGCGCGCGACGCGTCCATCCAGACCATCGAAAATCATCGCAATGAAGACCGCGACACCGGCGCGTTCGAAATTTCCATCGATGGCGGCGACGATGGCGTAGAAGCCGGAGAACAGGCAACCGGTCGTCAGCAGGTTTGGCAGCAGGTAGATGCCGCGGGCCGGTTGGCGTGCGGGCGGACTCTCTGGATCCATGGCTCAGGCATCATAGCCTATCTGTTAGCATTACTGTTTTTACCACGCTTAGGCTTCTCATCACGCATGCGTCTGTCGCAATCTCCAATCGCCACCGTCAAGGAAACCCCATCTGAGGCCGAGATCGTCAGCCATCAGCTGATGCTGCGCGCGGGAATCATTCGCCGCCTGGCTGCCGGTATCTATACCTGGCTGCCGCTGGGGCTGCGCACGCTGCGCAAGGTTGAAAACATCATTCGCCAGGAGATGGACCGGGCAGGCGCGCTGGAGATGCTGATGCCAGCGGTTCAGCCTGCAGAGCTATGGCAGGAGTCGGGTCGCTGGATCAAGTACGGTCCGGAGCTGCTGCGTCTCAAGGACCGTCACCAACGCGACTTCGTCGTCGGTCCCACGCACGAGGAAGTGATCACGGACATCGCACGCCGCGAACTGAAGAGCTACCGTCAGTTGCCCGTGAATTTCTATCAGATCCAGACCAAATTCCGCGACGAGGTGCGTCCGCGGTTCGGCGTCATGCGCGGTCGCGAGTTCATCATGAAGGATGCGTATTCCTTCCACGTCAACCAGGCATCGCTGAACGAAGGATACGCGGCGATGAGTGCTGCCTATTCGCGCATGTTCAAGCGAATGGGCCTGAACTTTCGGGCGGTCAGAGCCGACTCGGGTGCCATCGGCGGCAACGCCTCGGAGGAATTTCAGGTGCTCGCCGAGTCCGGTGAGGATGCGATCGCAGTCTCTGACGGCGATGACTTCGCCGCCAATATCGAGCTAGCGAAGGCACTGCCGCCCGCCGGGCCTCGCCCCGCGCCCGGCAAACCGATGACTCGCGTTGCCACGCCGGGAGCGAAGACGATCGAACAGGTCAGCGAATTGCTGCAGGTGGAACCTGCGCAATGCCTCAAGACCCTGATCGTCGCCGGCAGTGAAGGCACTGCGGTTGTGCTGCTGAT
>DATMRM010000346.1:0-3819 GCA_035566155.1 Steroidobacteraceae bacterium
TCGCCCACGTGGGCGTGGTGACACCTTTGCGTGACGGCATGAATCTGGTGGCCAAGGAGTTCGTCGCGGCACAGGATCCCGAAGATCCGGGGGCGCTGGTGCTGTCCAAGATGGCTGGCGCGGCCAACGAGCTCGGCGGCGCACTGCTCATCAATCCGTATGACAAGAATGCGGTGGCGCGAGCGCTGCGACAGGCACTGTCGATGCCGCTGGCAGAGCGTCGTGAGCGGCACGAGACCAATCTGAAAGCGGTGCGTGCCAACAGCATCAGCCGCTGGCATCAGTCTTTCGTTTCGAGGCTGGCCGCCTGATGTCCCAGCCGCAGTCGCAATCGCGGCTCGATCCGCGGCCGCCAGTCGCGGCCGGGAGCCTCGCGGCCATCATCGCACCGCGCGTCGTGATCGAGCGTCTCACGCCGTTCGTGGACGGTGGGCGCTTCCCCGCCAAGGCGGTGGTCGGTCAGACAGTGGTCGTCGAGGCCGACATCTTCATCGATGGGCATGAGAAGCCCGGCGCACAGCTGCTGTGGCGTTCGGCGCATGAACCGACGACGCAGGTCGTGCCGATGCGGCCGCTCGGCAACGATCGCTGGCGCGCTGAGTTCACACCGAGTGTACCCGGAGCGCACAGTTTCAACATCGAGGCCTGGCTGGATGTATGGGCGAGCTATCGCAGCGACCTGCTGAAGAATGCTCAGGCGGGAGCCGTCAATCCGCTCGATATCCAGGAGGGGCGCGAGCAGGTGCTGGCAGCCCTGCAACGCACTCCCGAGCGCGTCTCATCCGCCGCCGCTGACTGGGAACACCGACTGGCCGATGCGGACATCGTGCAGGGCCGCGAGCTGCTGAGTTCCGAGGAGCTGGATGCGATGATGCGCGCTTACGGCGAGCGTCGCTTCATCACGCGTCTGCGCTCGGAGCTCCTGGTCGATGTCGAGCGCGCGGCCGCCGGCTTTGCCAGCTGGTACGAACTGTTTCCACGTTCGCAAACGCGCTCGGCCGCGCAGCATGGCACGTTCGATGACGTGATCTCGCGCCTGCCGGCAATCCGCTCGATGGGATTCAATGTGGTGTACTTCCCGCCGATCCATCCGATCGGCGTGTCTCATCGCAAGGGGCGTAACAATGCGCTGACCGCGGCGCCTTCGGATCCGGGCAGCCCTTATGCCATCGGCGCGCCGGCCGGTGGACATGATTCCGTGCATCCGCTGCTGGGCGGCATCACGGCGTTTCGCCGCCTGGTGGCGGCAGCGCATGAATACGACATGGAGATTGCGCTGGATTTCGCGGTGCACTGCTCGCGTGATCATCCCTGGCTCACCGAGCATCCGGGCTGGTTCAGCTGGCGCAGTGACGGCTCGATTCGCTATGCGGAGAATCCGCCGAAGAAGTACCAGGACATCGTCAACTTCGACTTCTACGCCAAGGATGCCAAACCCTCGCTGTGGCTGGCGCTGCGCGATGTGGTGCAGGGCTGGGTCGATGAGGGCGTGCGCATGTTCCGCGTCGACAACCCGCACACCAAACCGGTGCCGTTCTGGCAGTGGCTGATCGCCGATATCCGGGCGCGCACGCCGGAAGTGATCTTTCTGGCCGAAGCATTCACGCGCCCGGCGATGATGTATCGGCTCGGCAAGATAGGATTTTCGCAAAGCTACACCTACTTCACATGGCGCAATAGCAAACACGAGCTCACCGAGTACTTCACCGAGCTCACGACGCAGCCGACGAAGGATTTCTACCGGCCGCACCTGTTCGTCAATACACCCGATATCAATCCGTACTTCCTGCAGACCTCCGGCCGACCGGGCTTTCTGATCCGCGCGGCGCTGGCCGCGACACTGTCGGGCCTGTGGGGACTCTATAGCGGCTACGAACTGTGCGAGTGCGCGCCACTGCCAGGGCGTGAGGAATACCGCGACTCCGAGAAGTATGAGATCCGGGTACGGGACTGGAACGCGCCGGGCAACATCATCAGCGAGATCTCGCGTCTCAACTACATCCGCAAGCTCAATCCGTCACTGCATAGCTACCTGAATCTGAAGTTCTACAACGCCTGGAACGATCAGATTCTCTACTACGGCAAGTCCACGACGGATCTGTCGAATTTCGTGCTGGTGCTGGTGAGTCTGGATCCTCACCAGGTGCAGGAGACTCACTTCGAGGCGCCGCTGTGGGAATTCGGTTTGCCCGACAGCGCAGCCCTTGAGGTCGAGGAGCTGATGCGCGGCCAACGCTTCATCTGGCGCGGCAAGCTACAGCACTGGCGTTTCGTCCCGCAGGAGATGCCGTTCGCGATCTTCCGGATTCGTCCAATCAAAGGGTAGGCGCGATGGATGTTCTGGCCAGCAAAGACAAAGTCAGGCGGCGCCGCATACCGCGACATGAATTCAGCGCCGATCCGCTCTGGTACAAGGACGCCGTCATCTATCAGCTGCACGTCAAGTCCTTCTACGACGCCAACGGCGACGGCATCGGGGATTTCGAAGGGCTGATCCAGAAGCTGGACTACATCGCCGAGCTGGGCGTCAACACGATCTGGCTGTTGCCGTTCTATCCCAGTCCGCGGCGCGACGATGGCTACGACATCTCCGACTACACCAACGTGCATCCGGACTATGGATTGCGTGCCGATGCCAAGCGCTGCATCTCCGAGGCGCACGCACGCGGACTGCGCGTCATCACCGAACTGGTGCTCAATCACACCTCGGACCAGCATCCCTGGTTTCAGCGTGCGCGCAACGCGCCCAAGGGCTCCTGGGCGCGTGATTTCTATGTCTGGTCGGATACCGACACCAGGTATGCCGGTACGCGCATCATTTTCCTGGACACTGAGAAGTCCAACTGGACCTGGGATCCGGTCGCCAACGCATACTACTGGCATCGATTCTATTCGCATCAGCCGGATCTGAATTTCGACAGCCCGCGTGTGGTCAACGCGGTGCTGGCGGTGCTGCGATTCTGGCTCGGGGTTGGGGTCGATGGATTCAGGCTCGACGCGGTCCCCTACCTGGTGGAACGTGAAGGCACCAACAACGAGAACCTGCCGGAAACGCATTCGATGCTGAAGCGCATCCGGGCGGAGCTGGATCGCACCAACCCGGGCAAGATGCTGCTGGCCGAGGCCAATCAGTGGCCGGAGGACGTGCAGCAATACTTTGGCAACGGTGATGAGTGCCACATGGCATTTCACTTTCCGCTGATGCCGCGCATGTACATGGCGCTGGCACAGGAGGACCGCTTTCCGATCACCGACATCCTGCGGCAGACGCCCGACATTCCGGCCAGTTGCGAATGGGCCATCTTTCTGCGCAACCACGATGAACTGACGCTGGAAATGGTGACCGATCGAGAGCGCGACTACCTCTGGAGGCAGTACGCCGCGGACGCCCGCGCCCGGCTCAACCTCGGGATCCGGCGCCGTCTCGCCCCACTGATGCAGCGTGACCGGCGCCGGATCGAACTGTTGAATTCGCTGCTGCTGTCGATGCCGGGTGCGCCGGTGATCTATTACGGCGATGAAATCGGCATGGGAGACAACATTCATCTGGGCGATCGCGATGGCGTGCGCACGCCGATGCAGTGGTCGCTCGACCGCAACGGCGGCTTCTCGCGTTGCGACCCGGCGGCAGCACCAGCGCCGCCGATCATGGATTCGCTCTACGGCTTTCAGGCCCTGAACGTCGAAGCGCAGGCGCGCGATTCGCATTCGCTGCTGAACTGGATGCGACGCATGCTGACGATCCGCAAGCAGCAACAGGCATTCGGTCGCGGTACGCTGCGCCTGCTGTATCCCACTAATCGACGGGTGCTCGCCTAC
>DATMRM010000347.1:0-9451 GCA_035566155.1 Steroidobacteraceae bacterium
CTGAAGCCCCAAACACTCAGCCGCGTGTCGGCCTCGCCTCATGGCTTGGCGGTGGCAGCGTGTTCGTGGTGCTGCTGGCCGTTGCCGCCATCGCGATTGCCTGCGGGATTCTGCTGAATCGTCTGGTACAGCAGCAGGCGCTGGTGCGGGCTCAGCTCGCGGTCGCGACCGCGCGCGAGCTGCTGCGACGGGGAGGCGAAGATGCCCTGAGTGATGCGCGTGTGCTGGCCGAGCGTCCAACCCTGCAGCGCTTACTGGAAACCGAACCAAACAGCGGCCTGGAGCCTTTCCTGCGTCGCTACGCCGAAAGTACCGATACCGACATCGCCGCCGTGCTTCGCAACGACACGCCGGTGGGGCAGTCGGATTCGGCCCTCGACTGGCCACAGATCGCCACCGCGCTACAGGAACAGGGAGAGCGCTTCCTGATCGCCCCGAAAAATGGTGGACCCGTCATCTGGGGCGCCGCCGCCGCAATTCCGGGCACCTCGCTGCGGGCGGTCACACTGAAGTTCACATCCAATGCGCTGCTGGCCAACCTCAGCCGTCAGGTCGGTGCACAACTCAGCGTCACGAATTTTGCCGCCTATCACGGTCCGCCCGACGATGAGATGACGCCGCTGCATACGCAGGCACTCACCGGCCCAGGCGGTGCGGCCGCGGGCAAGCTGCGGCACGGCGATCGGTACGCTGCGACCATCGTGCTCGCAGCCCAGACCGGTGAAGTCGTGGGACTGCTCGATGCGCGGCTCGGCAGCGGCGAGTTCGCTACCGCGACCCGCAACTTCGAATGGATACTGGCCGTCGTGGCGATCGTCGTCGCTACGATCGCCGGCTTCCTCGGGGTGCTCTATGGACGCTGGCTGGCCCAGCCGGTCGTGGCACTGCGTGCGCTGGCTGATCGCATGGGTCGGGGGGATTTTTCGGTTGCCATCCCGGCGGTGGCGCCGCTCGAGGTCGATGCGCTGGCGCGTTCCATGGACGAGATGCGGCGCAACCTGGTGAACCTGACCGACACGCTTCGTCGGCGGGAGGCCGAAGCCCAAACCGTGCTCAGCGGTGTCGTGGAAGGTGTGTTCGCAGTCGATCTCGAACGTCGCATCCGTTACGCCAATCCGCAAGTCGCAAGACTGCTGCAGCGACCCGAGAGCGAGATCGTAGGTCAGTTCTGCGGCGATGTACTGCAGCCTCAGCCACACAACGGCGAGCGCCCTTGCGCACACAACTGTCCGATACTGGCGGCTCGAGACTCACCGCATAGCAGCTCGCGCGAAATGCTGTGCTTGCGGGACGGCACGACGCGCTCGACCATCGTGCTGAGCTCCCCGCCAGTCCAGGGCGTGCAGGTGCAGATCCTGCGCGATGAGACCGATCTGGAGGCCGCACGTCGCGCCCGCGACAGCGTGCTCGGGAACATTTCGCACGAGTTTCGAACACCACTGGCGGCGCAGCTCGCCTCGATCGAGCTGTTGCGTGACGGCATGAAAGACATGCCTCGCGAAGCGCAGATGGAGCTTCTGTCCAATGTCGAACGCGGGGTGCTGCGCCTGATGCGCCTGATCGACAACCTGCTGGAGAGCGTGCGCATCGAGGCCGGACAGGACACGATCCGACTGCAGCCGGTAGACCTGCTGGACGTCGTGATCGACGCGCGCGACCTGATCGCGCCGCTGTTGCGCCAGCGTCAGCTGAGCGTGTCGATCGACGACCGCGGAATCGGCGCGATCGTGCGCGGCGACGCGCAGCGCCTGGGCCAGGTATTCGTCAATCTGCTGTCCAATGCCGCCAAATTTGCTCCCGAGGGCAGCACCCTGCGCTTGGGCGGACAGCGCAGCGGCGCTCAGGTTGAGGTGTGGATCGAGGACGAGGGAGCGGGCGTGCCTGAGGGAAGTTCGAGTGCCATCTTCGAGCGCTTTCAGCGCGGCCTGGGCACTGAACCGGATGCGCCGGGCCTCGGGCTGGGGCTGTGGATCGTGAAGTCGATCGTCGAACGCCACGGGGGTACGGTGCGCATGGAGCGCACGCCCGAGCGTCGCACCCGCTTTACGCTGTCGTTGCCGCAGGATCTGGAGGATGACGCTTGAAACTGCTGGTAGTTGATGATGATGCCGACATGCTGGCGGTGGTCGGCTTTGCTCTGCGCCAGGCCGGATTTCCCGTGGTATCAGCCAACAGCTATGGCACGGCACTCAATGTCTTCAGAACCGAGCGGCCGGATCTGGCGATCCTCGACATCAATCTTCCGGGAGGATCCGGTTTCGATCTGTGCGATGTGCTGCGCAAGGAAAGCACCTCACCGATCATGATGCTGACCGCTCGCGGCGAGGAGGCGGACCTGGTGCGAGCGCTGGAACTCGGCGCCGACGACTATCTGACCAAACCGTTCAGCCCGCGCACGCTGGTGGCTCGGGTCAAGGCGCTGCTGCGCCGGGCCGGCCACGAAGGCAGCAGCCAGACGCAGGTGGGCGACATCGCACTCGACCAGGACCTGCTGCTGCTGCGCATCGGCGGCCGCGAGATCAAAGTCACGCCGCTCGAGTCCAGGTTACTGCAGCTGCTGTTGGCGAATGCCGGACAGGTGGTGCACACCGATCGCATGCTGGTGCATGTCTGGGGACATCGTGGCGGCGGGGATCGCCAGCTGCTCAAGCAGCTCGTACATCGCCTGCGCCACAAAATTGGCGATGACCCCGATCAGCCAAAATGGCTGAGCACCGTGCCGAGTGTCGGCTACATGCTACGGGTGAAATGACAGGCGTTGCGACACAAAAGCTCACAAGGTCTAAGGCGTAGCGCCGTTGATAATGCGTGCCACCTGCTGCGCGGCAAGCGCGTGAGCACTCGGATTCCAGTGTCCGTCCACCGGCAGGTAGTCGAAGCGCCGACCTGTCAGACGATAGGCTTCGCGAAACACCGGATCCATATCGACGACTTGGATGCCGGCCGCGGCCGCTTCCCGGCCCAGGAGTGCCAAGGCGAGATCATCCCGTGACGGACAAGGAACAGATGGCGGGTTGTAAATCGCAGCGCGGTCGGTATCCAGGACCAGCACGACGTGCGAGGGATCCAGCTTGAACCGGATTGGTAGCTGCTGCGCGCTGAATCGCACCAACGCCTCATCGGACCGCGAGAGCACGCCGCCGTGGCAGACGTTCGCCTGTTGCCATTTCTTGGCCGCAAACAGTGTCGAGCGATCCGCCTCCAGATTGCCTCGCATATAGGCCAGGAGCGCCAGATGCCGCATGGAATCGACCAGTAGGCCGTGCCGCGCGTCCGGCGCCCTTCCGATGCCCGGCTCATCGCCCGAAGTCCATTGGTAGTATCCCCCCTGCGTGACGAAGCCGTTCACGAAGTTCCTGCGAGTGACCACCACGACCGCCCAGGTGGGCTTGAACTGCTGCCCGATCAATGTCGCCACGCCCAGATCATGGGCCAGGTTGCCCCCGGAGGTCCCAAATCCGAGCACCGGCATGGGTCTCTTGAGCAGGCTGGGAAGCGCGCCCTGTAGTGACTCGTCGTAACGCGTCATCTGGTCTTCAATGAAACTGTCGCCGACGACGAACACCCCTCCGGTTCCCCGGGAATAATCGAACGGTGACACGTAGCCCATATTGTTGATGTGGCCATGCTGTACGTCCTCGAGGTCCCAGCCGCTCGAAAATGTATAGCTGGAGTTGGGTACCAGATGATGGGCGGGCCACGCAGGATCGGGCTCCGCCGCATAGGCGCCCCGGCCCACCGGCAACATCCGCAGCACCAGCTCCAGAAAAACCAACGTCAGCAGGATGCCAGAGAGAAACGCGACGGTTGCACTGAGAGTCTTGCGATTCATGGCGACTAGAAGTTGAAATAGATGAACTCGGCGGTACTTCGCCGGGCCGCAATCATCGCCAGCAGCACGATCGCGACGAGCTCAACGCCGACAACGAAGGCGAGCATCGCGTGAAACCGGCGCATCGAGCGCCAGGCCAGCAGGCGCGTGCCCACCCGACCATCGATCAGCTCCTGTGAATTCGGCGCCACCAGGACCACCACTGAGAGCGCCACAATCCACGGCAACAGATGCCAATCGGCGGCCGACATGCTCGAATGTGGCGGCTGTACAAACATGGAGCTGACCAGGCGCAGGGCCGCATCGATGCTGGTCGCACGGAAGAACACCCAGGCAATCAGGACCGCCACCAAGGTCAGCAGTGTTGAAGATGCCTGTCCGAGGAATGACTGCCATGAGGGCCTGGATGCCGAGCGCACCGCACTCAGGCGCTCGAGCAGATAGCGCCAACCGTGGTTGATCACCAGGTAGATCCCGTGCAGTCCACCCCATACGACAAAGGTCCACGAGGCGCCGTGCCACAGTCCGCCAAGCAGCATGGTAACCATCAGATTCAGATGCCGCCGCAGCTTACCCAACCGATTCCCGCCCAGCGCGAAATAGAGGTAATCCCGCAGGAAGCGCGACAGGGTCATGTGCCAACGGCGCCAGAAGTCGATGATGCTGCGCGCCTTGTAAGGTGAGTCAAAGTTATATGGAAGGCGCACACCGACCAGCAGCGAGAGTCCAACCGCCATATCCGAGTAGCCCGAGAAGTCGAAATACAACTGAAACGCGTAAGCGCTCACGCCGAGCCAGGCGTGGGCAACGCCGATTCCCTGGCTGATCCGGTTGTCGAACGCGTCGTTGGCGATCGGCGCAATGCTGTCGGCCACCAGTATCTTCTTGGCCAGGCCGATCGTCAGAAACGTCAGTCCGATCGCAAACGGCTCCAGTCGCGGACGGTAGTTCTCGGGAAGCCGGAACTGCGGCATCATCTCCGCGTGATGCAGCACCGGGCCTGCGATCAGGTGCGGAAAGTACGTAACGAACAGCAGATAGTGAATCGGATTGCGCTCCTGCACCTTGCCCGCGTAGACGTCCGCCAGGTACGCGATCTGGGTAAACGTAAAGAACGAAATACCCAGCGGAAGAATCACGTCCAGGATGGGTATGTGCGTGGAGGCCACGTAGTTGACGCTCTGTAGCAGGAAGTTCGCATATTTGAAATACGCCAGCGTGCACAGGTTCGCCGCCACGGCGACGATCAGACCGAGTCGGCGCGTGCCACCCGAAGACCGACCGATCAGGGTGCCAAAGGCATAGTTGACGATGACCGATGCCAGCAGCAGCAAGGTATAGGCCGGCATCCAGTAGCCGTAGAAAAAAAGCGACGCCAGCGCGAGCCAAAATGCCGCCGTCGAGCGACCGAACAGACGAGCGCAGATAAAGAACACCGCGAGCGTGATCGGCAAATACAGGAACAGGAAGACCCCTGTCGTAAACAGCATTGTCGGTTTGGAAGATCGTCGTTATAAGGGAGCGAATTCAGTAGTCATCTTAACGAATTGGATTTTATACAAATGTGACGTTTCACTTAAGGCTACCCGTTGCAGCCAAGAAGCAGCTGATTGCAGGATATTGTTAGATTCGCCTTGACCGTCTTGTCATTCGCCTGACGATTTAGAATTCGCTTCTCGCGGTACCTTCGCACTGGTAACCTTCAGGCCCCGCGCTCCCGCGCTCCCGCGCTACCGCGCTACCGCGCCAGAGCCAAGAGACTAGGGAGGGAGAGTTCGCCAGGGATGGCGACTTTTCCGTTTCGTGCCGAACGTCCCGATCCACCCTCGGTTTGATTCGATACAGCGCTTCAATGCACGATGGCGCTATGAAGATTTTTGACGCCGACGATCGGGAAATGATGCGTATCACCTCGGTATCACGCGAGGGTTCGCAGCTGGTGATTCAGGGGATGATCTTCGGCTCGATGCCGCTGACCGCGAAATTGCGCCCGGAAGAGGCGCGCGCAGCATTCAGGCTGATGGACTTGCGGACGACCTGGTTTCTGCTCACCCTGCTCCTTCGTCGCCGGCGCGACTGATCACCGCTTAGAACATTGCCTCGGCATCGCTGCCTGACGGTACCGCCTGCTCCACCACCCAGTGTTCCACGATCCTGGCGTTGACCAGGCGATAGATGTCCACCCGCACCAAGCCGCGCGTCGCGCCGGGCTTCTGATCCCAGAAGGCGTGCACTGAGACCAGATCGCGCTGGGCCACGGTGCGTTTCACGACCACGCGTGAATCGGGATATTCATTGGTAAGTTGGTCGACCAGTCCGCGCGCGGCCTCGTCCTGGCCCCCGGGAAACGCCGGATCGTGTTCCTTGTACTCCGGCGCCACGTAGCGACTGAAACCCTCGCGCACATGATGTTTGCTGAACACCGTCTCCTCGAACGCCAGCACGATGTGTGTGTTGGTACGGGCGTTCTCTGCCTCGATCACGAAACGTGGGGTGGAACAACCACTGACGGCCGCAGCCGTCAGGATCAGCCACAGAACTCTGGCGCGCGTCATCAAGGCACCAGAACGCTCGAGCCGAACGTGCGCCGGCTTTCCAGGTCGCGCTGCGCCTGGGCCGCCTCCGCGAGCGCATAGCGCTGACCGATGTGCACGCGCAAGCTCTTGCGACGCATCAGCGCGAACAGTTCGCGGGACGCCGTCTGACGCGTTTCCGCAGTCGCCACATAGTCCGCCATCCGGCTGCGAGTGAAGAACAGCGAACCGCGCTTGGCGAGTTCCGAGGGTGCGAGGGGTGCGGCCGGACCGGATGCGTTGCCAAAACTCACCAGCATTCCACGAGGTTTGAGGCTATCGAGCGATGCCTGTTGTGTATCCCTGCCGACACCGTCGTAAACCACCGCCACACCGGCGCCCCGATTGAGCTTGCGAACCCTGGCCGCCATGTCCTCATAGCCTACGAGCACCTGGTGACAGCCGTTGCGTTTGGCGAGTGTCGCCTTGTCTGGTGAACCCACCACGCCGATCACCTTCGCGCCCAGCGAGCGCGCCCACTGGCACAGAATCAGGCCCACACCCCCTGCGGCCGCGGGCACCAGCACCACATCACCACGTCCTACCTTATACGTCTGCCGCAGCAGGAACCAGCAGGTCATGCCCTTCAGCAGCACCGCGGCGACCTGCTCGGCATCCACGCCGGCCGGGATCCTGATCAGCGCACCGGCCGGCAATACCCGATGCTCCGAGTAGGCCCCAGCGACCGGATACGAATACGCCACGCGATCCCCGGGTTTGAATCCGCGCACCTTGCGGCCGATTGCCTCGATCACGCCTGCCGCCTCCGAACCCATTCCCGACGGCAGCGGCTGCGGGTAGAGACCAATTCGTAAATAAACATCCGCGAAGTTGATGCCGATCGCAGTGTGGCGCACCAGTACCTCCTGTTCGCCAGGAGTACCCACCTCGACCTGCTCGCAGCGCAAAACCTCCGGGCCACCGTGCTGATAGATTCGAATCGCTCTGGCCATCATGCGTCATAATTCCCTAGTAAAAGAATATCTGTTCGCTGCCATCGGCCGGCGGCCTTGGATTGCGCAACGAATTTTAGCGCCTCTTCGCACTCGAGCGCATTGCGCCCCCGCGCCCCGCGTGCGATAAAGCCGCCATGCCCAGGCCCCAGCTCCGCAAGCGTCCCCGTGCTGTCGGCGTTTCGGGGCGTACTCCCAGAATCGCCACCCGCAAACGCCGCGGGATCGGCCGCCCGGCAGCCGGCTCACAGACCGTCGGCCGCGACGCGCTGATCGCCCGCACCTGCGAAATGCTGACCGAGCTGCCTCCGAACCGGATCACTCGGGCGGAAGTCGCGCGGCACATGAATGTCGATCCGTCGCTGATTCGCTACTACTTTCGCGACCGATCGACGTTGCTGGTGGCGGCCGCCGAGCGCCTGATCGAGACCTTTCAGCGACTGCTGGACGAGGAGCTTGCCCAGTCGGACATGTCAGCCGCCGGTCGGCTGCGTGCGCGCATCTCGGCGTTGCTGAAGCTGAACATCAACTATCCGTTTTTTCACCGCCTGATGATCGATGAGCTGGTCAAGATCGAGTCCCGGCCGGCCCAGCGCTTTCTCGAGGAGCTCACCCACAAAGGGGTAGTCGGCTATGGCGCAATCGTCGATGCGGGTGTCAAGGAGGGCTCGTTCCGACGGGTCAACAGCGCCTTCCTGTTCCTGGCGGTGATCGGTGTGTGCGAGTTCTTCGTCAACGGCATGCCGATCCTGCGCATCGCGATGGGCAAGGAATTTGACGAGCGAGCCATTGCGGCCCGCTATCGCGACTTCATTTGCGAACTGTTGACCACCGGCCTCAAATCCAAGTAGGCGTCGAGGCCGAACCTCCGGTCATAGAATTCCCGACCGGCGGAATTACAGATCTGGAGGGAGCTGAGCGATGAGTAAGACAACGGGCGATCGCCTGCCGCCGATTCCGGATGACCAACAGACACCCGCGCAGAGGAAGGTCGTGAAAGCATTGCTCGCCGGTTCACGCAAGGCGGTGCGTGGGGCGTTCATCGCGTTGCTGCGCAGCCCCGACCTGTGTGACCGCACGCAGAAGCTGGGCGAGTACCTGCGCTATCGCAGCGTGGTTCCGATCAAGCTGCGTGAACTGGCGATCCTGGCTACCGCCCGTCATTGGCAGCAGACCTATGAGTGGCAGGCCCATGCCACATCGGCCGTCGAGGCGGGCCTGCCCGAGCAGGTGATCGATACGCTGGCGCTCGAGTGGGACGGCGCGGGTCTGGCGCCCGACGAGCACACCGTGCTCCGGTTTTGCCGTGAACTGCATCGCGACCGGGTGGTCAGCGATCGCACCTACGATGCGGCGAAGACGCTGCTGGGCGAGAAGGGCGTTGTGGAGCTGTGCGGTATTTGCGGCTACTACGCCATGCTGGCCATGGTCATGAACGTGGCACATACCCCGCCGGTGTCCGAAGGGCCGCCCGTGCCGTTCTCCCCTCCTGAGGCAAAAACTGCTTAAAAGCCCTGGGAAGCCAAGCAAAGCTTACAGCGCGGGCCAGGCGGCCCGGCCTTAAGGCGTTGGTGCTCAAGGTTTTAGGTTCCGGGCGTGCCCGAACTCGTGTCGGCAGCCTCCTACAAGTTCTCGCAAGCTCCTGACTTCGCAGGGCACCCCCACTCCGCGGGCGGTCGCAAGATGACTACCGGGTGTTGCGTGGCATAGACACTGCTCTTTATCGTTCACTGGCCCGCAGCAGGTAGACGAAATTCTTGACGGTTATCCCTCCCTGTCGAGCCGTCATACTACTTGTACTGCGTCATTAGCCGCATCGTGGCCACTCCCAAAACGATGCGGCTATTTTTTTGTGCCGTAGGAATCGACGTGCAGCCCGGGTCTTAGGGTGCACCTACGGCGGTGTTCCACTCCAACGTTACTGAACGACTGAGGAGCGCTTCACAGACCTTGAACAATGAATGCTCGGTAGTCCGCCCCTTTCTTTCGGTGTGGAATAGCCGCTTGATAACCCGGACTGTTGTACCAGGCCTTAGCATCGTCGACTGTCGGGAATTGCACCATGACCATTCCGTCCGGCGCCTTGCCTTCCA
>DATMRM010000348.1:0-9363 GCA_035566155.1 Steroidobacteraceae bacterium
AGCGTCCGCGGCCGCGACCTCGGCAGTACGGTGGCGGAGGTGCAGGACCGAATTGCGCACAACATCAAGATACCGACGGGCTATCAGATCGACTGGGCAGGCGAATTTGAAGATCTGAAGCTCGCGCAGCAGCGGCTTGCAGTTGTCGTGCCGATTGCGCTGCTGTTGATCCTGGTATTGCTGTACGCCTTGTTCAATTCATTCAAGGACAGCCTGTTTGCACTGGCGGGCATCCCATTCGCCGCTGCTGGCGGCATCATCGCACTGCTGATCGCCGGGCTGCCCTTCAGCATTTCGGCAGCGATCGGCTTCGTGTCGCTACTCGGTGTGTCGGTGATGCACGGCATCCTGATGTTCACGTACTACAACACCCTGCGGATGGATGGCATGCGTTCCGGAGAGGCGATCTATCACGCTGCGGAACGCAGAATGCGGCCGATGCTGATGACGGCATTGTCGGCCTGTATTGGCTTGCTACCCGCCGCCCTGTCGCACGGCATCGGTAGCCAGGTTCAGCGGCCGCTCGCGACGGTCGTGGTGGGTGGGATGCTGATAGGACCGATGATGCTATTGGTGGTCGTTCCGGCGCTGCGCATGCTGATCTCGCGCAAGTACGACGACACGGCTCCCGTGTCGGTGAGCGATCTGGGGCATTGATGCAATGAGAAACGCAGTGCTTATGTGGCTTGCCTGCAGCGCACTGCTCGTGAGCTGTCTGGTGAGCCCATGGGCTGCCGGCAGCGAGCCGGTGAGCTCTGGCGAGCAGGTCACTGCGGCCGCCGTGCGAACCAATGATAGGCCAGGGTCCGGTCGTGCAAATGCCGTCCGCGGCATCGCGCCGCGGGCGATGGGGCATCAAACTGCGCAGCGCAATCCGCCTCGCACCCAGAGGGCGGTCTCGGGCTCCCATGCCTTCTCGGCAAACCCAGCAGCCTCTTCCCCGGCGAGCGGCAATGCATGGCGCAGGTCGGGGGTGACTCAGCTTGCACGTCGTCCCGGGCCAGCGGCAGCAGCACTGCCGCGACGGATGACCGCCACTACGCTGGCAGTGAACGTCAAGCGGCCCGTGACCGGCAACGGCGTGCTCGGCGGACCGCACGCCTCAGCTGGCGGCATGATCGGCGGGCCAGCAGGCAACAGAAACGGGATCAAGGCCGGCATCGATGGCACCGCATTTCGCCATCGAAAGTGAGGCGCGGATTGTGCTCGGCCTGTCCGCCGTCGGTGGGCTAGAGCTCGATCAGTTCGCCGACGGCGGCCTTGATGAGCGCTTGTGTGCGCGTCGGTACGCCAAGTTTGCGACGCGCATTGTCCAGATGAAATTCGACGGTGCGACGACTGACCCCGAGGATCTCGCCGATCTCGGCGAAAGTCTTACCGCGAGCAGCCCACGTGAGTGTTTCGCGCTCACGCTCACCCAGATCGATCCGTCGCGGCCAGAGGGTGCTGCGCGCCACACGCTTGAGCCGCGACGCGATCACCGCCGCAAGCAGATCGAAGTCCACCGGCTTGGTGACGTAATCGTCAGCGCCAAGCTGCCAGCCACGCAGCTCGTTGTCGTGATCGGCCAGAGCAGTCAGAAACACGAATGGCATGCTGCAGAAGCGCGGCTCCAGTGCGGTCACGCGCTCGAGCAGATCGAAGCCCGACATCACGGGCATGCTGACGTCGGCCAGTACCAGGTCCGGCGCACAGCGCAGTATGGCGTCGAGGCCATCACGACCGTTGTACGCAAGGCTGACCGCGAAGTTGCGATCGTTGAGCTCTTCGGCGATCAGGGCCGCGGTCTCACAATCGTCTTCGATGCAGAGGATTCGCTTGCGGGTTGCTTCCATTGTCTTGCTAACGGCGACAGGCTCCGCGTTACGGCGTGCCGTCCTGGATTGAACTGACACTAGCATCGACAGTGTTAAGAGAAGGTAAAAAAACGTCCCGACGCTTCCATCGTCCGCACGCGCGGCAGATAGTGCGCTCAGGCTGCCTTGGCAATGGCCACTGCAGTGCGCTCAATTCTGTACGACTGGAATCGGTGCTCGACTGCGATATGCCCATGAAGCGAACACGCTCGATCACGATCCGCCTGTCGCTGGTGTTCTTGTTCCTGTTTCTCGTCGCGGCGATGCTGGGTGCCTTTGGGATCGGCAGCTTGAGCTATTTCAACGATGTGTCGTCCCAAGTGCGCGATCGCTGGCTGCCCAGCACTGGCGTTCTGGGAGATCTGAACAATCACACCTCGGATTTCCGCGGCATCGAGGCCACGACCGTACTCGCGTCCACCGTCACGGAGCGTGCGGCCAGCGATCAGGAGATGGCGCAGCTCGATCGCAACATCGCCGCGTCGAAGGATAGTTATCTGCGGCTCTCGCATGGCGCGGATGAACTCTCGCTGTACGAGACGTTTGCGGTGAGCTGGGATCAGTATCGCCTGTCGGCGGCAGCGGCACGAGAACTTGCGAGGCGCGGAGATATCGCCGGTGCCATTGCGCGCTACAATTCTACTTCGAAGGCCGCCTACGATGTGGCCAGTGACGCGCTGGACGCACTAACGGCGCACACCCTGGCGAGCGCCCGACGAGCGAGCCTGCGCGAGAGCCAGGTCTATGATCGCGCGTGGTGGCTGATCGTAGTTACCATCGGCATGACGGGCCTATGTGTGGCGGGGGCCATGAGCTACGTCCGGCGCTCGATTTCCGCGCCCATTGTGGCTCTTGCGGTGCGCATGCATCGGCTTGCCGCCAACGACACCGGCATCGAAGTGCACAGCACCGAGCGCTACGATGAAATCGGCGAGATGGCACGTGCGGTCGTGGTGTTTCGCAACAACGCCATCGAGCTGATGAATAGTCGCATTGGACTCGAGCGGCAGGCGACGATGCTGCGCGAAAAGCTGGCCGAGGAACAGCGCTTGATGCTGTTACAGCGAAATTTCGTGTCCATGGCCTCACACGAGTTTCGTACGCCGATTACGATTATCGATGCTCACGCCCAGCGGCTCATCTCAATGAAGGAGCGATTGAGCTGGGAGGATGTGGGTGAGCGCGCACGCAAGATCCGGAACTCAGCGCGACGCATGACACACTTGATCGAAAATCTGATCGATTCGATGCGAGTCATTGATCGTGACGTGCGCCTGTATGTTCACCCTACGAGCGTTGACGTGCCGGCGCTGTTGCATGAGGTCTGCCAACTACAACGAGAGATCGCACCCCAGGCACAGATTCTGGAGGATTTTCGGGCGCATCGGCCGGAACTGCTTGGTGATGCGAGCCTGCTGTTTCAAGTGTTTAGCAACCTTCTGTCGAATGCGATCAAGTATTCCCCAGGCGGTGGACTGATCGCGGTTGAGGTGGTCGGGGAGGACCGCTGGGTCGCGGTATCCGTTCTGGACCGCGGAATTGGCATCCCGGACCGCGACCGCGCGGGATTGTTCGAACGCTACCACCGGGGCAGCAATGCCGGAGGGATCGTGGGAAGCGGCCTTGGGCTGTACTTCGTCAAGACTGTCGTGGAGCTGCACGGTGGCGACGTGTCTGCGCAGCCCCGCGAAGGGGGCGGATCCTGCCTGCGCGTGCGATTGCCACGCGACTCATCACTCGGACAGAGGCTGTCGTTTCCGAAAGCGCCGGACGCGGTTCCCGTCGCATAAGCTCGCCGTTAAGAAACATTTTCTTAACAACTTTCGGTCTAGGCGCGACCGAGTCGCATCGCCTATAAGAACTAAACATCGCGCGACGGGCGGTCGTGTGCGAATAACGACGTATCGAACCAAGTCTCGAACGGAAGGGATCAATGATGATAGGAAACTGGCTGCATCGAACTCTGGTGTGTGCTATGGCGACAGCATCCTTCATTGCGGTTGGGCAGGCCGCAGACTCGTCGCCGGGAACCATTGTGGGCATGGTCACGGATTCGGCGAAGCTTCCAGTGGCACATGCAACGATAACGGCAGTGCACAGTGGCGACGGCGCCATCCGTGCGACATTGTCTGGTAGCGACGGTGTCTACTCATTTGCAGATCTCGCTCCGGGCAAGTGGTCAGTGACCACGCACGTCGATGGCGTTCCGGACGTGACAGGGGAGGCGCTTGAAGTAGTCGCGCGCCAGGCCACCCGCTTTGACATCGTGACCAATGCGAAAGGGGGTGCAGCGCCGGCCGTCGCCAACGCGGTCGCGGGCAATGCTCCTGGAGGCACCGACCTTTCCGCGTCAGCGCTTGCGCGGGCGATCGCGGCGGTCGTGCCTGAGGCCCTGCAGGCGCCGGACCCCGCGCCGCCCGGGGTTGACACTCACACTCCGTTTGGCCAGGACGACGACATAGGCTGGCTGAACGGCCAGGGGCGTGAGAAATCGCCGATATTTGACACCAAGTTCTTTACTCCTGAAATCCGTTTCGACGTTGACTACATGCAGGACTTCAATCACCCGCGCGATCATACGATCGACGGATCGACTGAGGCATTCCGATCGCAGGAATTTCAGATCGAGCAGGTCAGCTTCGGCGGTAACTTTCACTGGAACAACGTGCAGGCACGCTTCCTGTCGATCGCGGGTCTGTTTGCCGTGACCACGCCCCGCAACGACGCCAGTTATGGCGTGGGTCAGTGGGACCTGCAGGCCGCCTACAAATATTTCTCAGAGGCCAATGCCGGCTATCACTTTGACAATGTTGGACATGGCCTCAATATCGACGCGGGCATCTTCGTCTCTTATATTGGTCTGTTCAGCTACTACAACTACGACAACTGGACGTACCAGCCGTCGTTCGTATCATCCAACACTCCCTGGTTCTTCAATGGGCTGAGAATCCAGTATTGGCCGACGCAGAACCTCAAGATCGAGCCGTGGCTCATCAATGGCTGGCAGTCCTACGCGATGTTCAACGGCCATCCTGGCTTTGGCGGACAGATCCTCTGGATCCCGAACAACAATTTCAAGTTGGTTTTGAACACCTATACGCTGGGTCAGGACAACCTGCATGGCATCTTCCAGAACTGCAATGGATCGAACCTCAACGCTCCGAATCTCCTGAACGGGAACGCTCCGAGTGCCGCTCAATGTGCCAATGCGCCGTACATCAATGCCGCCAAAATACAGCGCATTCACGAGGACGACAGCGTCCTATATCGGTACTACCAAGCCGATGGGCAACAGGGTAACGGTATATCCAAGGCGGCGTTCTCCCTGACCTGGGACATTGGCTGCCAGTACGGTGGTGGCGTCAGCTGCGACAAGGGACCAAACAAGGACCAGTTCATTGGTGTGATGGCGTACAACCGTCTATGGTTTGATCATGACCGGTTCGCCGTCACCACTGGCGGAGGCTTCATGAACAATCCCGGCCGCTACCTGGCGCTATTGCCACCAATCAATGGAGCCGTCGCTTCTCTAGGAACGCCGTATTGGACGGAGAATCCGGGGCAGAAGCTGTTCCAATGGGATTCGCAGGTCAATCTCCAGTACATGCCGAAGGACTGGATTACCTGGTGGACGGAGCTCACGTACCGCCATTCAGACGTCCCCTACTGGACTGGAGAGAACGGAATCACCCCTCCGGGCGCCATCAATGGCACTCAGGCGGGGACAGTGCCCGGGGGACTGGCCACCAACACCGACGGCAGCCAGTTCTACCCCGATCTTCGCACCCGCGAAGTCATTTGGGGTGCGGGGGTTTTGGTGAAGTTCTAGCTGCCTCCGGGGACGACGGGCGAGGGGGGCACGCCTCGCCCCGACAGTCCTCGGCTAATCGCCGGCTTGAGTCCCGCTGGCGCCTTCACCCAGATTGGAGTCCACCACCAGGCGATATCCGACCCCGGGCTCTGTCACGATATAGGCCGGACGCGTCGGATCAAGTTCGAGTTTCTTGCGCAACGTCGTGATGAATACCCGCAGCGATCGCGTGTCTGCGCGATTGGGTCCCCATACCTCTTTCATCAACTGAGAATGCGTGACCACGCGATCACGATTTCGAGCCAGGGTTTCCAGGATTCGATGCTCGAGCGGTGTGAGCCTCACCTCAGCACCGCCTCGCTGGTGCACGACGCGCAGCGAGAGGTCGATTGAGATATCGCCCAATTCGAGCTTGGCGGATGGGATTTCACCGCGCGAATGTCGTCGCAGCGCCGCGCGCACGCGAGCCAGCAGCTCGGGTGCGCTGAAGGGTTTGATCACATAGTCGTCGGCACCTGCTTCGAAGGCGGCCAGCCTCTGGGCCTCGGCGGTGCGAGCTGATAACACGATCAGCGGCATTGCCGACCAGGTGCGCACGCTTCTGATGACTTCAATGCCATCCTGGTCAGGCAGACCCAGATCCACGATGGCGATGTCGGGGCGCTGCGAGCGCGCGTCGCGCTGGCCGCGATCGCAGTTCTCGGCGATGACGACCCGAAAGCCGTTGGACTCGAGCATCATCCGCAGCACTTTTTGAACGGCGCGATCATCTTCGACCACCAGCGCGAGATGCATCCCGAGCGTCATACGATTGATGGCGGCGCTTCGATCGGGGACGGCTCCTCGACATGGGGTAGGGTAATCACGAATCGGGCGCCGCCCAAGGCACTGACGGCAGCGCGTATCTCGCCACCATGTAGGCGCGCGACCGCGCGACAGATCGCCAGTCCGAGACCCATACCGCCGTGATTGCCTTCCAGGCGACCGCGGGCGAACTTTTCGAACAGATGGTCCGGTGCGTCGATTCCCAGGCCAGGCCCCGAGTCCTCGACCACCAGGCGGATCAGGTCAGCATCGCGGCTGGCGGACAGACAGATACGCGTGTCGCGCGGAGTGTATTTCGTCACGTTATCGAGCAGATTGCTGAACAGCTGCACGATCAGACCCGAATCGACATATAGGAGTGGCAAATCCGCTGGCAGGTCGGTCTTGATCGGCCAGCCCGTCAGAGCGCTCTCGTGACGCGTGATGGCCTGTCCGATCAAGTCGCTCAGCGAGTGCCAGTCTTTGTTGAGCACGTCCGCGCCTGACTCCAATCGCACCAGCTCCAGCACATTGGTAAGCAGGTCCGTCATGTCGCGGGCTTTGTCTTCGATCAATCGGCCCAGCGTCACTCGCCGATAGACATCCAGCGCAAAGTTGCTCTGGGCGACGATACTGCCTGCCCCCGCGATCGCGGACAGCGGGGTTCGGAGGTCGTGTGAAATGGAGGCCAGCAGAGTGTTGCGCATGGCCGCACGCTCGGCGGCAAGGTTCGCGGCATGCGCCACCTCGGCCAGACGAGCGCGCTCGAGCGCTAGCGCGAGCTGGTCGGCGATGGCATCCAGCAGGCGCAGTTGCTCCGGTAGCATCACATCAGCCGGATCGGCACGCTCGACGACCAAGACCCCGATCGTGACACGGGAGCCTCGCAGCGGCAGATATCTGGAGCGCTCATCGGAAAACTGTCTCGTCCCTGAGCCGGCGCGCTCGCATCTGATCGCTACCCACTGTGCCGTGGTCGGATTGACCGCAGGCGGTAGCTCGGATGCAGCTGCAGAAGACACGTCAGTGAGCTGGCCGGACTCATCGCACAGTAGTACCCGCGCATGTATGCCCAGAACCTCGGTGATATGACGCACCGCCAGAGACACCATCGCCGTCGCCTCGCGTGCAACCGAAAGATCACGGGTGATCGCGTATAGCGCTGCCGTATGTTGCTCGCGGGCGCTCGCCGCTCCGGTCTGCTCCCGCAGGGCAATGATCAGATTGGCGATGATGAGGGCCACCAGCAGCATCGCGGAGAATGTGACGATATAGGTCGAGTCGATGACGAAAAAACTGAAAATTGGCGGCACAAAGAAATAGTCAAACGCCAAGGTGTTGGTGACGGCCGTCAATGTTGCTGGTCCACGTCCCAGCATCAATCCGGCTGCGGCCGCCCCCAATAGATAGATCATCACGAGGTTGATGAGGTCAACGTGTCCCGCGAGCGGAAACGCGAAGATGGTGCACAGAGCCGTGATGGTGATAGCCCAGACGTAGTGGCCCCAGTTCGAGCGCGAATGTGTCCGGGCAGGCACGCGCGCCGGCGCAGTCCCGGCGGGCCGCAGCGCGCGGCGAGCCTGCGTTGCCACGGCCATGACCTCGATATTGGTGGTCAGTCGTTTGAGGGCTGCAATGCGAAAATGCTGGACCAGCGTGTGCCATCCAAGGCGGGTCGGTGATCCAAGCAGGATCTTGGTAGCCTGACGCAAGCGTGCATAGGCCGCGATGGTCTTGACGGCTGACATGCCGTGTAGAGTCGCCGCCTCGGCGCCCAGCGCTTCGGCGATGCCTACAAGTGCGCGGCGGTCACGTTCGTGATCCGGCAAGATACGCAGGCCCGGACTCTGAACGCAGACGACGATCCATGGTGCGTACAATGCCTCCGCGAGCTGCTTGCCGGCGTGGATCAGGTCCAGATCGTATGTGCTCGAGCCAAGGACGACCAGCAGACACTCAGGCCTGCTCGGGCGGTTTTCGGCGTTCGCGGCAGATGCAGACGCGACGTGGTACTTGGAAGTGACGTCCATGTTCAATTGGGGATCGGGGCGCGGCGTCCAGTGCAGCGTACGAGACTCGCCATTAGTTCGACGTTAAGAAATGCTTTCTCTTGCCGCCAGCGCTTGCACAGTCTGTCTAAAACCGATCAGGTGTAGTGCAATTCATTGATAACGAAAGAAAATAGGCGAGTCAGAGACATCTGCCCTCATCTGGAAGCTGGCGCAGGGCAATGAGCGGTACGGAAATCTCATTGATGGCGACGGTACCGCGCGGTCTGTCCGATCTGCTCGGCCGCGAGCTGCAATCCTTCGGCGCGCTCGAGATCCGCGAGCGCGCCACCGGCGTCTCGTTCCGCGGCACGCTCGAGACGGCCTACCGCGCGTGTCTGTGGTCACGCGTCGCCAGTCGCGTGCTGCTGCAGCTGGCGGAGTTCAATGCGCACGATGCGGATGAATTCCACTCCCGCGTGCGCGCATTCGACTGGGGTGCACACATCGATCACGCGCGCACCATCGCGTGCGAATTCACCGGCAAGCATCCAGGCATCACCAACAGCCATTTCGGCGCTCTGCGCCTCAAGGATGGCATCTGCGATCGGCTGCGCGACGACACCGGCTCGCGTCCTGATGTGGCGCTGGTGCGCCCGGCCGTGCGCATCCGCGCACATGCCAATGGTCCGCAAATCAGCCTGTCGCTGGATCTGGCTGGCGAGGGACTGCACCGGCGCGGGTATCGCACCGACGCCGGCGAGGCGCCGCTGCGCGAGAATCTTGCTGCCGGGATCCTGCTGCGCGCTCGCTGGGACGAGGCCGCGCAGCGAGGTGTGGAATTCCTGGATCCGATGTGCGGCGCCGGCACTCTCGTGATCGAAGCCGCCATGATCGCCGCGCG
>DATMRM010000349.1:0-23817 GCA_035566155.1 Steroidobacteraceae bacterium
GGAGCACAAGTCGCCGCAGATGCTGGCACTGAATTTTCGCGGCCGGCTGCCGGTGCTGCGCGACAACGACTATGTGGTATTCGAGTCGCTCGGCATTCTTTACTACCTCGATCGCAAATACCCGGAGCCGCCGATCTTCGGGCGCACGCCTGAGGAATCGGGCGTCATCATGCGGGTGATCTGCGAGTATCAGTCTTATGCCGAACCGCCGCTGAAGCAGATCACGACAGCGCTGCAGCAACGCCACGATCGCAAGGTGGACGAGACGATCGCCGAAGCCATGCACCGTGTGGCGGGCGAGGCGCGTACCATCGAACAGCGCCTGGCGCGCTCAGACTGGGTCGTTGGTGAGAGCTTCAGTGCGGCCGACATGATGATTTATCCCGACATCCGGCTGCTGGTGCGCATGCTGCAGAAGCCGCAGGCTCACGAGCTGGCAGCACGATTTCTACCGATGGAAGTGAACTATCCGGCGATCGGGCGCTGGCTCGATCGAGTCGCAGCGCTGCCCGGCCACGAACGCACCTGGCCGCCGCATTGGCGCTGATCCCCGCGAGGCACTGTCGTCAACCGTTTCGCGCACGCCGCGGCTGTTCATCCTCCCCTGGAATCAAGCGCTAGCGACTTCTCTTACCGATTGGTAACCTGCCGGCCTCTTCCACGCGGGTAGGTCATGAGCCAGGACAAAGTGTTGGTGGATTTTCCAGGACGGATCGTCGTCGTCGGATTCGGCAGCATTGGACAGGGAGTATTACCGCTCATCTTGCGACACATCGGCGTCACCGCCGAGCGCATAACGATCGTCACTGCCGAAGACGTGGGTGCCGACGAGGCGGCCCGCTATGGCGTCAAGTTCATCAAGCAGCGCCTGACACGCGAGAATTTTCGTCGCACGCTCGATCCGATACTCGGACGCGGCGATTTTCTGCTGAACGTTTCCGTCGATGTGTCCAGCATCGCACTGATTCGCTACAGCTGGGATAAGGGCGCGATGTATCTGGATACCTGTATCGAGCCTTGGCCCGGCGGCTATACCGATCCCACCATCCCCGCCGCGCGCCGTACCAACTACGCGCTGCGCGAGGAAGCCCTCGCGCTTCGAAGCGGCAGCGCTCGCGCGCCCACCGCCGTGCTGACCCATGGCGCCAACCCGGGTCTGGTATCACATTTAGTTAAACAGGCGCTCCTCAATGTTGCCGCCGATGTCGGCATCGGCAATGTCTCGCCGACCTCGCGTGCGGAATGGGCCGACCTTGCCCAGCGCGTCGGTCTCAAGGTAATCCATGTGGCCGAGCGCGACACACAGGTGTCGACCATTCCCAAGGAGCCCAACGAGTTCGTCAACACCTGGTCGGTGGACGGGTTCGTGTCCGAGGGCTCGCAGCCGGCGGAACTGGGTTGGGGTTCGCACGAACGCAACTTCCCGCGCGATGGCCGGCGCTTCGATTTCGGCGGCGGCTCGGCGATCTATCTGGGACAACCGGGTGTCACCACCCGTGTGCGCAGCTGGACACCGAACTACGGGTCCTACCATGGCTTTCTGATCACGCACGGTGAGGCGATTTCGATCGCCGACTATTTGACCGTGCGCAAGGACGCGCAGGTGTTGTATCGGCCGACGGTGCACTACGCGTACCACCCTTCCGATGCCGCCGTGCTATCGGTGCACGAGTTCTGCGGTAGCAACTACCAGATCCAGAATCGCAAGCGCATTCTGATGGACGACATCAGCAAGGGCACTGACGAGCTGGGAGTGCTGCTGGCCGGGCACAAGAAGAACGCCTACTGGTACGGCTCGCAGCTGACGGTGGATCAGGCTCGCGCGCTGGCGCCCTATAACAATGCCACCAGTCTGCAGGTCACCGCGGCCGTGCTGGCCGGAATGGTCTGGGCCATGGAAAACCCGAACAACGGCCTGACCGAGCCGGAGGACATGGACTACAGGCGCGTGCTGGCGCTGTGCATGCCCTATCTGGGGAAGATTGTCGGCGAGTACTCGGACTGGACCCCTTTGACCGACCGTGAGCGATTGTTTCCCGAGGATCTGGATAAGAGCGATCCCTGGCAGTTCAAGAATGTGCGTGTCAGCTAGCGCTGGCAGCACCCCTTCAGGCCGGGTAGTCGATCGCGACGATCACATAGCGCTGCGAGCCGGACGGTAGTTCCACGCTCACTTCGTCGTCCAATCGCTTCCCGAGCAATGCCTTGCCGAGCGGCGCATCCATGCTGATGCAGTCGCCGGCCAGATCGATCTCGTCGGGTCCGACGATCCGGTAGCGAAGCTCTTCTCCGACGCTTGTCTCGAGCGTGACCCGTGCTCCGAAGAACACGCGCTGGCGGTCGCTTGGCGGGTGGTCAACGATCACCATGCCGTCCAGACGCGCGCGCAGAAAGCGCACCCGGCGGTCAATCTCGCGCAGGCGACGTTTCCCGTACGTGTATTCGGCATTCTCCGACCTGTCCCCCTGTGCCGCCGCCGCCTGGACCGAGGCGGTCACCTGCGGGCGCTCCCGGCGCCACAGCTCCTCGAGTTCGGCTCTCAGACGCGCGGCGCCCGCGGGCGTGATGTACTTGGAACCGGGTTTGGATGGAGCACGAAATCGACCCATATTCAATACTGTGCAGCAGCTCACAGCCAGGGCAAGGGGGTGGGCATAGCCTACGCTCATCCCCTGGGCGGGCTCACAAAGCCCGCTTGACTCGCCCTGGCCTTGCAGCCGGGGCGTTTTTTTTTAGCGCCAGAACGTGTGAAGATCCACCCCTGTCGCCCAGGGAGAACACCAATGCGCACGTTAGGGATGTGCCTCGTCTTGGCCGTCGCCATGCTGTCGAGCGGCTGCGGCTACAACCGGATCCAGCAGCAGGATGAAGCAGTCAAGGCCACCTGGGCGGAAGTCGTCAATCAGTACCAGCGACGGGCCGATCTGGTGCCGAATCTGGTGAACACGGTCAAAGGCTTTGCCCAGCAGGAGCAGAAGGTTCTGATCGGTGTGACCGAGGCCCGTTCCAAGGTCGGCAGCATCCAGGCGACGCCGGAACTGGTCAATGATCCGCAAGCCTTCCAGAAGTTCGAGGCAGCCCAGGGACAGCTCACGCAAGCGTTGAAGAGTCTGATCGCGGTCAGCGAAAACTATCCGCAGCTCAAGTCGGACCAGAATTTCCGCGACCTGCAGTCGCAGCTCGAGGGTACCGAGAACCGGATTACTGTGGCGCGCAATCGCTATATCCAGGCGGTGCAGGACTACAACATCAATATCCGCTCGTTCCCGACCAATCTGACGGCGATGATGTTCAAGTATCAGGTCAAGCAGAACTTCACGGTGCAGAACGAAGCGGAGATCTCCAAGGCTCCTACCGTGGATTTCTCACACTAGCCGCGCCCGCACGCCATGCGCCTGGCGCTCGCTGCCCTCCTGCTGCTGCTCGCTGCAGCGCTGCCAGGTGCGCGCGCTCAGGCCCTGCAGCCAGCACCGAAACTCGAAACGCGGGTCACGGATCTGACCGGAACGCTGACCGCCGGTCAGCAGGCGGAACTTGAGCAGAAGCTGCGCGATTTCGAGTCGCGCAAAGGCGCACAGATCGCCGTCCTGCTGGTGCCGACCACGCATCCGGAAGAGATCGAGCAGTACTCGATTCGCGTGGTCGAGGCCTGGAGGCTCGGGCGCAAGAAAGTGGACGACGGCGCGTTGCTCATCATCGCCAAGAATGACCACTCGCTGCGAATCGAGAACGGCTACGGCCTGGAAGGAGTACTGACCGATGCGATGAGCAATCGCATCATCGAAGACACGATGCTGCCATTGTTGCGGCAGGATCAGTACTACGCGGCGATCAGCGCCGGTACCGATCAGATGATCAAGCTGATCGATGGGGAAGCACTGCCGCCGCCCGATCAGACCTGGCGGCGCCCGCGTCCGCTGCCCCTGAATCTGGTGGTGGGCCTGTTTTTCACGTTCTTCATCGTCTCAACAGTGCTGCGCTCGATCTTCGGACGCATGGCCGGATCGCTGCTGTGTGCTGGGGGTATGGGACTGCTGGTGTTCGGTCAGACTCAGGTCGTGGTCTTCGCGATCGGCGCCGCCGTGCTGGCCTTCGTCCTGGCCATGATCGGAGTCGGATCGGGCTGGAGCAGCGGACGCTATGGGGGGTATGGGGGATTCGGCGGCGGAGGCTTTGGCACAGGAGGATCGGGCGGAGGAGGTTTCAGCGGCGGCGGTGGCAGTTTCGGAGGCGGCGGAGCCTCGGGCCGCTGGTGATGCACTTGTTGCTGCGCCTGTTACGTCATTTGACCACCTTCGCGCTGCGTACGCGGATGCTGTTTGCGCCACCGGTGCTCGGGCAGATCGAGCACGCTGTCGCCGATGCTGAACAGCATCATTCGGGAGAGATCCGTTTCGCCATCGAAACCGCACTGCCGTTGCCGGCGGTGTGGCAGGGCGTGACGCCGCGCGAGCGTGCCTTGCAGGTGTTCGCGCAGCTGCACGTCTGGGACACGCACGCCAACAATGGCGTGCTCATTTATGTCTTGAGGGCGGATCGTGCGGTTGAAATCATTGCCGACCGGGGCATCTGCGCCCGCGTCAGCGAGGCCGAATGGCAGCAGCTGTGTCGGGCGGTTGAAAGCGATTACCGGGCTCAGCGCTATGCGCAAGGCTCGGTGGCGGCGGTTGCGGGCGTCGCGAGCCTGCTCGGCCGACATTTCCCCGGCGGGGGCTCGGCCGTGAACGAACTGCCCAATCAGCCAGTACTCCTCTAAAATCGGACCGATGAATCGGGGAATGCCTACTACACCATGGGCGGTCGCTGTGCTGACCGCTACGACGCTCGGTACGCTGGCGGGCTGCTCGCTGTTCAATGGCCGCGAAGTGCATGCCCCCGCTCCCCGGATGCAGGCTCCCCCGCCGCCGCCGCCCAAGCCGCAATTCGAAGCCCCGATCGATACCCATACTTTTACGCTGACGAACCCCGACGATGAGGTCGTCGGCGCGGTACAGATTACGCACGCCTCGAAGGAAGACACGCTGCCGGACATCGCCCGGCGCTTCAACATCGGCTATGAGGAGATCGTGCGCGCCAATCCTGGCGTGGATCCCTGGATTCCGGGTGACGGGCGCAGCATCGTGGTGCCAACGCGATTTGTACTTCCCGATGCACCCCGTGAGGGCATTGTCATCAATGTGGCGGCGATGCGCCTGTACTTCTACCCGCCGCACAAGAAGGGCGAGCCTCAGGTCGTCTATACCTATCCGATCGGGATCGGCAAAGTGGGCTGGTCCACGCCGATGGGCGTCACCAAGATCGTGCTGCATGAGAAGGATCCGATCTGGCGCCCCTCGGCCGCCCTGCGTAAGGACCATTTCAATGACAACGGCGAGGATCTGCCCGCGGTGGTCGGGCCCGGTCCGGACAACCCGCTTGGCAAATATGAAATGAGACTCGGCTGGCCCAGTTATTTGATCCACGGCACCAACAAACCCTACGGCATTGGGTTGCGTTCGAGTCACGGGTGCATGCGCCTGTATCCCGAGGATATCGAGAAGCTCTACTTCATGGTGCCAGACGGTATGTCAGTTCGGGTGGTCAACCAACCATTCTTATTTGGCTGGAAGGACCGGCAGCTCTACCTGCAGGCCTATACCGTCCTGGAAGACGACTCACGCGACTGGAACCATGCACAGCAGAAGCTGCTGGCGCATGGGCTCGCTCAGCACACCCAGAAGCAACTGAAAGACTCCGGCATTCAGATCGACTGGGACAGCGTCAAAGCGATCACGCATGAACCGCGTGGCATCCCGGTGTCGGTGACGGGTACTGACAACAACATCGATGCCGTGCTGGCGGCAGCACCCACGGTCGAGAATCGGATCCCCGAGGGCGCCGACTGGGATGGCGGCGATGCCAGCCAGGACAATGGCAACAGCGCCAAGCCGCTGCTGCAGGAACGTGAGCCCGCCGCCAATGCGAAGGGTCCGGTAACGGTCCCGACCGCTAAACGCAGTTCGGGAGGCTGATCGTCGTGGCGCAGTTGAGCGAATGGCTGCAGCTCATGCTGGCGGAGATCGCGCGTAAGCAGGACGAGGCGCAGCGCGCGAGCGAAGAGCAACAGCAACGCCGCAACGAGGCACCGCAGCCGACAGCGCCGTCGCCGCCCAAATATCTATCAACGCAATCCTGAAACGCTGCGTGCAACAGGCGCGCTCGTGCGCGCTGTGTTACATTGACTGCCAGGCTTCGAGGGTAGGGCGTGGCCGACCTGCTGGTTTCTGCCGCTGACACTGTAAGACTAATTCGGCCGCAGGCCACGATCCGACGTGCCCCGACGGCCATTACCGCTTTTGTCGGGCGAGCCCTCAAAGGTCCGGTCAACCACGCGATTTCGATTGGGAGCTTCAACGATTATCAGCGCGTGTTCGGCGGTCTATGGCAACCGTCGACGCTGTCTTACGCGGTAGAGCAATACTTTGAAAACGGCGGTCGCGCGGCGATTGTGGTACGAGTCGTCAACGGCGGTCGTGCACCGACCATGCGTCTGCCGGCGGGCAACGGCTCTCTCAACCTGATCGGCCTGTCACCGGGCACACGCGAGTTCCTGCGGGCCTCTGTCGACTACGACGGCATTCAGCCGCACGAAACCGATCGATTCAATCTGATCCTGCAGCGTATCCGGGCACCGGGATCCGAGTTCATCGAAGATCAGGAGATCTTCCGCCGGCTGTCGATCCTGCCGGGCGCCGATCGCAGCATCCTGGACTTGCTCACCGATTCACGCCTGGCGCGACTGCATGGGCCATTGCCCTCGCAGCGACCCGACCGGCCACGCGGCTTGCCGCCGATTGCGGCGGTCGGCTATGTGATGTCGAACGGTGACGGTGATGACGGTGATGCGCTCAGCAACTACGACATCATCGGCGATGCCAAGAGCGGCAGTGGCCTGTTCGCGCTTCAGGGCACCGAGCACTTCAATTTTCTGTGTGTACCGCCGTTGACACGCGAACTCGACGTCGGATTACCCGCGTTGCTGGTTGCACTACGGATGTGTCGGCTACATCACGCCATGCTGCTCGTGGATCCGCCGGCACGCTGGTCAGATGCCTCCGAGGTGCTGAACGACCTGCGCGCCTGGCCGTTCTACAGCGAGGACGCGGCGATGTTCTATCCGCGGGTACAGGCCTACGATCGGTTACGGGGGCGACAGGAGATCTTCGGGTCAGCGGCCGCTGCCGCCGGACTGCTCGCGCGGCTGGACCGCACATCACCGATCTGGTCACCGACCGACACCGAGGAGGCCCAGATGCGCCCGGCGCTGCGCCCGGCCACCATGGTCGCGGACAGCGACCGTGATCGACTGCTGCACGCCGGTGTCAATCTGCTGCAGCCATCGCGTATGCCGCGTACCCGAATCAAGCTGCGTACCCTGATCCCCGAAGCGGGCGTCAAGAACGAATGGCGCTATCTGTGCGCGCGTCGTTTCGCCCTGTTCGTGATGAGCAGCATTGAGCGGGGGACGCGCTGGGTGCTGTTCGAACAGCCTGGGGCGGCGCTGTGGGAGCGGGTGCGTCTGGAAGTCACCGCATTCCTGGAATCACTCGAAGACGAAGGAGCCTTCGCCGGTCGTAGTGCCGAGGAGAACTACTTTGTGGTCTGCGACGAGCGCGTCAACGACACCGAGCATGTGGCGGCCGGGAGATTTCAGCTGGTGTTCGGATTCGCCGATTCGCGCCCCGGCGATTTTCAGACGTTCCTGGTCAGCCACCAGCCGGGACACAGCAGTGCGCGCCCGGCCAGTGTCAATCGTTACGCGCTGCTACCGCAAAGCTGACGACGGCGCGCGCGACCTCCTTGTTGTCGCGGTCGCTGACGGTGACCGGTACACCGACCAGGCCCGGATGACCCCAGTCGATCTTGTCCAGTCGGGCCAGCGCAACGGCGGCGTCACCCGGTTGCGCCAGATGTTCGATGGTCAGACCACGGCTGTTCCAGTACAGACCCTCCGGTACGCTCACCTCGATGACAAAGCTGGCGGCCAGCTGTGCCAATGCGGCAATGGCAATCGGATCAATCTCGCCGTCGATCGTTCGTACCCGACGGTGCGCATTCATCATCGCTCGACACAACCCGACCCGCAGTTCCTGCAGGTGCGCCCGCAAGGTCCTGAGCATGGGCAGGTGTTCGCCGGCGGCGCGTTCGAAGCGCCACTTGCCCCAGGGCCAGCGTTGCATGCGCTGGTAGCGATGCATTGTCAGGCTGACAGGCGCCGTCTGCGTCGTCGTCAGCCAATCGAGTTGCGGGCGCACGGCGCCGAGTTCGCTGCTGATGGTGGCGGCCTCTTGATGCGGTGGATGTCGCCAACGAATCAATTGGCGACCGATCCACTGTATTCGAGTTGCAATCGCCCCTCAAGTCTCAAGGAGTATGATTTAGGATAACGATCCGTGCATGCCGGAACGAATGCAAGGACAACCACAGGATGGCCAATCGCTACGTTGTATTTTCTCACGGTAAGGACAGTGGACCGTGGGGTAAGAAAATCACGGCGCTGGCCGACGTTGCCCGCGCGGAAGGCTACGACGTCGAGTCGGTGGACTATCGTGGCATCGATACGCCGCGGGGTCGCATTGACAAGCTGATCGAGGTCTGCAAGAAGCTGTCCGGCGATCTGGTGCTGGTCGGCTCAAGCCTCGGAGGCTACGTGACCGTGTCGGCGGCGTCATTACTACATGCGCGCGGCGCATTCATCATGGCGCCTGCGCTTTACGTGGAGGGACTGCCGCCGCTGCGCGAGCGGCTGCTCGATTGTCCGACGATGATCGTACACGGCTGGAACGATGAGGTCATACCGGTCGAGCATAGTGTGCAGTTCGCGCGCGAGTACCGAGCGGCACTGCATTTGCTGGATGGCGATCATCAGCTGCATTCGCAATTGCGCTTCATCAGGTATCTGTTCGAATACTTTTTGATCAGCCTGGACTTGCCCGCGGAGCTCGGCGCGTCCTGATCACCTGAAACATGCAGGGCTTACTGCGCAGAATTCTCGCACTGTGGGTGCGAGCCACGTTGCGTCCGGAGGACGCCGCGGCGCGACTCAATGGGCGCACGGTACCGATCTGCTACGTGCTGGAGCGTGTCAGCGCCAGCGACCTGGCGGTGCTGCAGAACCTCTGCGTGCGCGATCGACTGCCACGCCCGGGACGGCGGCTGCTGGCACGTCAGCTGCGCAGCGCCCGCTCCTCGCTCGCTCTGACGCGCGCAGTCGGCTTCTGGCGCAGTCGCGACGACCGGCGACCACCGGAGCTGCTGCTCAATCTCATCAACGCGTTGCGCACTGATCTGAGCCTCGATGTCAGTCTGGTGCCGGCGGCGGTCTACTGGGGACGCGCACCACAGCGAGAGCGTTCGCTGATCCGCCTGTTGGTCTCGGAAGACTGGGTCATCGCGAGCCGGGTGCGGCGCGTGATTACGGTGATCTTCAACGGCCGCAATACCACGGTGCAGCTCGGTGATCCGATCTCGCTGCGCAGCCTGCTGGGCACCGAGGCCGACACCCGGGTGAGCGCACGGCGCGTTTCGCGACTGCTGCGTACGCAGCTCTCGCGTCTGCGCACGGCGCTGATCGGTCCGGACCTGTCGCACCGGCGCACGATCGTGGCCGAAGTACTGCGTACCCGTGCGGTGCGCGCCGCGGTGGCCCAGGAGGTGCGCGAACAGGACCAGTCGACCCGTCGCAGCGTATTGCTCGAGGCCCGACGCTACGCCAACGAGATTGCAGCCAACTATTCGCACACGTTCGTCAGCCTGATGGCCATGGGGCTCGCCAAGCTGTGGAACCGGCTGTACGACGGTGTCGAGTTTGAACACCTGGATAGGCTGGAGCAGCTCGCGCAGGGCAACGAAATCATCTACGTGCCCTGTCATCGCAGTCACATGGACTACCTGCTGCTGTCGTATGCGATTTATCAGCATGGCTACGCCGTGCCGCATATTGCGGCCGGACTGAATCTGAATCTGCCGATCGTCGGGCGGTTCCTGCGCAAGGGAGGTGCATTCTTTCTGCGTCGATCGCTGCGTGGCAGCTCGCTCTACACCGTTGTCTTCATGAAGTATCTGGCAACGATGATGGCCCGCGGTCACTCGATCGAATACTTCATCGAAGGAGGGCGCAGCCGCACCGGGCGCCTGCGGCCACCGATGGGCGGCATGCTGGCGATGACCGTGCGCAGCTATCTGCGCGAGCCGCGCCGCCCGCTGGTGTTCATTCCGGTGTACTTCGGCTACGAGCGCATCGTCGAGGGCTCGACCTACGTCGGCGAACTGTCAGGGCGGCCGAAAGAGAAGGAATCGGTGCTCGGGCTGCTGCGAATGATCGGCAAGCTACGGCAGCGTTTCGGACGCGTACACGTCAATCTCGGGGAGCCGCTCTATCTGGATGCGCTGATCGACCAGTTTCGCCCTGGCTGGCGTCAGGAGGAATTCGATGATCAGAATCGCGCGCCCTGGGTCAGGGCGCTGGTCGAAGAGCTCGCGCTGCGCATCATGCGCCGGATCAACGCCGCCGCGACGGTGACACCGATCAACTTGCTGGCGATGGCGCTGCTCGGGACGCAGCGCCAGGCCATGCTGGAGACCGATCTGATCTCGCAGATTGAAGCCATGCTCGCGGTATTGCGGGCCGTGCCCTACAGCAATCTGGTCAGCCTGAGCACCCAGAGTGCGCCAGAGATGATCAAGTACGGGCTCGAGCTGAACGTGATCACTCGTGAGAATCAGCGTGCGGGACACATCGTGCGCATGAGCCCGGAACACGCGGTGCTCGCGACGTACTATCGAAACAACGTGCTGCATCTGTTCGCGATGCCGTCACTGATCGCCTGCTGCTTCCTGTCGAATTCGATGATGCGCACCGAGGACGTGCTGCGGCTGGCCTCGCGTATCTATCCGTACATTGCGGCAGAACTGTTCCTGCGGTGGAGCGAGGATGAAGTGCCTGCAGTGGTGGCGGAATTGCTGGCTGCGATGGCGCAACTGGGGTTGCTGGTACGCGAAGGCGATCTGTGGCATCGCCCGGCACCGGTTTCGGCTGCCGCCATGCACCTGTCGCTGCTGGCGCAGAGCACGATCCAGACGATCGAACGCTACTATCTGGCGATCGCGCTGCTGATCCGCTCAGGCAGTGGCGCCATCACCCAGAAGCTGCTCGAAGAGAACTGCGAGCTCATGGCCCAGCGAATGACGGCGCTGTACGGTTTGAATTCGCCCGAATTCTTCGATCCGAGCCTGTTTGAGAGCTTCATCGATCTGCTGCGCAGTCGCGACGTCGTTCGCACCGACGAGGCCGGCCGACTGACGTTTGACGAGGTGCTGCTGCGGGTCGAAGCCGACGCGCAGCTGGTGCTGTCCGAGCAGATCCGACATAGCATCCTGCAGGTCACGCACAGCTGACCCGCCCCTCAACGCGGCCACAGCCACTTTTCTACCGCTACGGCAACGAAGTTACGCGCTAACGCGGCCACAGCCACCCGAATACCCCGGCAGTCAGCAGTGAATACACCAGTCCGTCGAACATGTAGCGCACTGTGATGCCCCAACCGCGCTGCCACCAGATCGATTCATGCGCGTAGGCGACCGAATAGGCCATGAAGCCGACGGTGCCGACGACTCGAAACACATTCAGATAGGGCGCAGCGAATGCCAGCGTGCGGCTGGCGACGTAGGCGCACAGGAACGATATCGCCAACTGGTAGAGAAACCATTGCACCAGCGCGCTGCCGAGCTGCACGCCGCCCGGTCGCATCACGGTCATGATCACGGTGACTGGGGCGCTGCTGCGCTGTGATTGCGAGGCATGGGGAATGAAATAATCCCCTGGGGTCAGTCCCAGCGACCCCAGGGACTGACATGCTGACGGCTCATTGGGGACAGCCTTGAAGTCGTTGCGGTGGTGACGCACAAACATGTGCATTAGCCAGCCGGCCATGAAGGCGATCACTGCGCTGAGAAGTATCGGCAGCCACAGAGCCACGAGCGTCACCATGCGCCTCCCCTCCCAGGCATATTGTCAGGCAGATGTACTACGGGTCGGCGGGGATGTCGAGTGCGCTTTGCAGCGCGCGCCGCCAGGCGTGCAGTTGGCGGGCATCGCTCCAGCTGGCATTGGCAGGGCTGGTCGAAGGCAGCTGGCATACCTCGATCGACGGCAGGTCCCGCCGCAGGGCTGCGCCGAAATGTCGCCGCAGGCTCGAATGCGCCGTTCCACCGTTGCAGCAAATACGTCGTATCGACGGGGTCGCTCGCAGCAATCCCATCAGATCATTCGGCTTGGCGCTGTGATGCTCGATCGCGGCATCCAGACTGCCGGGTCGTACACAGGAGTGCAGCACATCCCACAATGCCAGATGATGAGCGCGCAACAATTGAAGCCGCGCATCGTAGCGCAGCGGCCCTGTGATGCCGCAGAGTCTCTCCAGGATGCTCCAGAAGCGGTTGCGCGGGTGGGCGTAGTAGTGATGAGCCTCGAGCGATGCAACGCCCGGCATACTGCCCAGAATCAGGATACGCGCGTCGTCCGCGACGATCGCCGGAAAACTGTAGACCCGCACGTATCGAGTCTAACGCAACGCACTAGGGGTTGTACGGACGAGTCGGTCGTGGTGGGATCGCCAGCGGCGTGTCGAAGGCAGTGAACGCGTGGCGCAGATAAAGCGAGATGACTGTCGGGTGATAGAAGTCGGTGCGGTCGATATCGAGCATCGCACCCAGTACCAGCCCGCGCGTGACCTGTCGCTCCACCGCGGCGTAGGCTGAGACGCTGAATGCGCCGCCGTGGGACGACGCGAATAGCGGTGAGTCAAAACCGGCCGGCAAAGGTGAGCGAGCCGCTGCATGCTGCAACGCTGCGTCGTCCGGATAGAAACTCTCCTGCGCGATCGAGCTCACGCTATAAGCGATCGAGGCGCGGATCTGGTAGCTCCAGCCGGCTTTCACGCCGATCAGCTCCAGCGGCAGCGCGGTACTCAGATAGGAACGCGGACTGTAGTACCCAGCGCTGCCAAAGGTGTAGTTGGCGAGGTTGTGCTGATAGTTCCAGTCGTTGAGCACGAGGCCGGTGTAAGCGCTGGCCTCGTCGCCATGGTTGTAGAACTTCCAGCTGCCGGAAGCGCGCGCACCGAGAAATTGATTGTCCGGTACGTGCGTACCGGTCAGCTCAGAGAATCGTATCGAACCGGAGAGGCTGAAACGCTCACGATAGAGCCCGATACCGGCATACGGACCGTTGGCCACCACGCCACCCCATTTCTGACCGCTGACCGGGTCTCGCAGTCCGGCATACGATAGCGCACTGCTGGTGACGGCCCGGCGCGCGAGCCCCAGCGTCAGGTCGAGCGAGCGCCAGCTCGGCGTCCACTCGACACCGCCCACGATGTTGGGCAGATCAAACCCCAGTGGTGTCGTTCCGACATCGGCCGCCAGCGTGTCGGTTTGATAGCCGCCTGACAGCGCGATGCCGGTTTGCCGCTCGTTTGAATAGGCTAACGCCGCGGTGGGACCGGCTGCCTGCACCTTGCCGAGCAGCGCCGCATGCTCGTAGTCGCCGCCCAGATGACCGGTGTCGATCGAGACCAGATCGGCATGGCCGATCAAGCGCTGCTCGTAGCCGCGCGCGAAGACCCAGGCCGAAGGGACAGTGACCACATCGAGTTGCGAGATGCCCGAGACGCCCGGCTGATGCAGCACCTGCAGGGCAGTGGCGAGGCCGGAGCGCATTCGCGCCTGGATCTCATCGGCCGCACGCCGGGCATCGAGCGCATCGGCAGCACCGGCGATGTCCGCGGCCTGTTTGAAGTACTCCCGGGCAAGCGCGAAATGATGCTGCGATGACGCGGCGCGCGCCGCCAGCAGCAGCACGTCAGCGCGTGCCGGGGTTTTTGCCAGCAGTGGCCGCAAGGTGATCAGCGCCTCATTGGCTTGTCCGAGCCCGAGCTGGCGCCGAGCGAGGCTCAGCTGCAGCTCGAAGTCATCGGCCGGGATACGCTCCTGTATCGATGCCAACTGCACACGCGCGAGCGCCAGATCACCTGATTCGGTCAGCGCGCGCACATAGGACAGGCGCGCATCGAAGTCATCCGGTCGCTCTGTGACCAATGACGCCAGACGATCGCGCGCCAGTCCGGGCTTGCCCAGGCTCATATCCGTTTCGGCCCGCGCCACGCGCAATGCGCGATCGTCGGGATCGGCGGCCAGCATCGCATCCAGCCGCCTCGCGGCTTCCTGATACTGTGCGTCGCGTTCGAGCTCGCGCACGATGCGCAGGTCGAGTGCGCGCTGCAGTCTTGCCAGCTCGTGTCGATCCGGCTCGCTCAAGCCTCGCGCGTGCAGTGTGTCGAGCACCGCTCCGAGCCGGGTGCTGTCATCGGCGCTGTTGAGGATTTGCGCCCAGCTCAGCAATACCGCCGACGAATCGGCGCCGGTCCCTTGCGCGTACGGTTCAATCAGCCCGATGCCATGTTGCGGATCGCCGATTTCGAGCCATGCATAGGCCAGTTCGCGCGCCCGATCAAGATCGCGCGCTGCCAGCGGTTCGACCGCCAGCAAGGCAGCGCGTGCCCCGTCGCGATCACCGGCCAGGAACAGGTCACGAGCCCGCTGGCGCGCCTGTGCCACCCTCAGGCGCTCATGCAGCGCGTTCATGGCATCGGTGCGGGCGGCGCTGGGGATCGCATCGAGGCTGACCAGTGCCGCTTCATAGTGCTCGAGACTGGACAGATACAGCGCCTGCGCATAGCGCATCTGGGGCTCATCCGGAGCCTGTCGCACGCCTTCACTCATCAGCGCGACGCCCTGATCGTCCTGATGCCCAGAGTGATCGATCGTGGCCAGCCGATAGCGCATCCAGGGATCGCGCGGGGTGAGCCGCAGGGCTGCCTGCCAGTCCGCGATCGCCGCCTCGATCTCGCCCGCTGCGTAGTGCCCGCTGGCGCGCTGGTCGAGTGCCAGCGCCAGCAGCGCGTCGCGCGAATCGGCGCTCCACTTGCCAGCGATCGGTCGCCGCTGCAACAGTGCGATGGCGCCGTCGAACTGTCGGTGGGCGATCATCCAGCGCAGGCGTGTCTCGAACAGCCAGTTCGAACGCGGGTCAAGCTGGCAGGCGCCGGTCAGTAGCGCACCGCTCTCGGCCGACGCACCTAACGATTCGAGCTGCTCGGCGCTGGCGATGGTCGCCTCATAGTCGCGAGTATGGAACGCCAGCGCCGCCTGCATCTCGGCGGCCGCGATCTCCAGGTGCTGCGACGAGAGGGCGCGCTGAGCGCGCTCCCACCACACCGCCGCTTCGAGCGCGCTGTCATCGAAGTGCCGGTCCAGCGGCACGGCCTCGGGTTGCACGGGCGGCCCGAACATCCGCAGCATCAGCAACAGCCGCTGCGCAACGGAGTCTGCGCCGGGTGATTCGAGCTGCTGCGTCAGTTGCTGTCGCAGCCGCTGCTGTAGCGCCGGTTCGACTGCCGACAGGCCGTCGTTGGCAAGCAGCTGCTGTTGTTCGATGGCGCGGCGCTGCTGTGCAAGCAGCCCGAGCACCAGCGGATCGTCCGCATGCCTCTTCAGATAGTCGCGCAGCACCTGGGGTGGAATGCGTCTCGCCGGCAGGTTGCGAAACGCTTGCGCCAGCAGCTCATCGACATCGCCGCCGCGAATGTCGTCGCGTTGCGCCAGGCGATAGAGGGTCATGACTCCCGACACGGCATATTCGGGCCGACTGAGCATTTGCCGCGCGAGTGCGAGCTGATAGTTCGGATCGTCCGGATGCTCGGCTGCGAGGCGGCGCAGCCCCTGAAACGCGGCAAACCAGCCGCCCGCAATGCGCGCCAGGATACGGTAGTACTCCGCGCCCATCGCATTGCCCGGCACTGGGTTCGGGACCAGGGCGTGCAGCGACTCGAGTGCCTGTTTGTCCTTTCTCATATCGATCATATGACGCACGAGCGCCAGCTGCAGCCGGTCACGCGTGGCCAACCGATATTCGATCTCGAAATCGCGCCTCGCCAGCGAGTCCTTGAAGCGCTGCTGCAGCTGCGTCAGTACCTGCGCGGCGCCATCGAGCTGGCCGATGCGGATGTCCAGCTCGCCCAGTTCGACCATGGCCTGCGGGGAGTCGGGGCGGGCCGCGATCAGCTTGCGCAAAGCAAGCTGAGCCAGATCGCCGCGGTCGCGGATCTCCCACAGGCGAGCGCTGTGAATCAGCGCGAGGTCCGCGGGCGGCCAGCCGAAGTCGCCGGCATGAAGGCCCGTGCCCGCGACGCCGATCGCAACTACCGCGCCGATCAGACGCCACACGCTCTTCACTGCGCCGCGCACGGTTTGCTCCACTGCGGCGTGAGTGCACCATCACGTTCGAAGTGATAGCGATCTTCGAGGAAGCCGGTTCCGAACAGGCTCAATACATCGTTGTAGTAGTGCTGATCATCGCGCAGCGCATCCGAATCGACCCGCGCTCGATAGCGTTGCAGCAGCTGCTGTGCGTGCGCACGGGACAGCAGCGGCAGCAGCGCTGCGTAGAAGCCGTGGTGCGCATCGCCGCGCGTGCGCAAGCTGTCAGGCTCGATGACCTCGGGAAGCCCCGGGCGCGCTGCCAGCAACGCAAGCAGAGGTGAGAACTGATGGCTAAAGGCCTGGTACGCCGGATCGGAGCCCGGCAGCATGCCCGCCCACAGATACACCCGGATGGCATCGTAGCTGCCAATACCCTGCGTGACCGAATCGGTGACGAAGCCGTCAGCGATTCGGTAGTCCAGCCAGTCGGAAGCCGCCCCGTGCGGGGCGGAGGCGATGATCAGACGCTGCGAGGACTGCAGTACCTGATCCCACAGTTTCTCGTGGGTCTGATGGCCGATCGCGCGCAGTAGTTGAATGGGGGCATAGCTGGGATTGAGCCGCCAGTTCTCGTGTTCGACGAAGCCCCTGGGACCGGGCAGCAGCGCCGGACCGAGTCCGGGAATCAACGCCACTTCGTCGAGCAGAATGCGCCTGGCCAGCGCCTGACCCAAGGTCAGATAGTGCTCGTTGTGCCACAGGACGCCGGCCTGCAGCAGGGTGTACGCGATCCACAGGTCCGCATCGGACGCTGAGTTCTGATCCAGCACGCCCCAGGCGCCGTTGGGTGTCTGCCCCCACTGCCAGGCGGGCAGCGTCCGGCCGAGATCACCGCCGGACAGATTGTTCTGCGTCCACTGCAGTACTGTGGCAAAGGACTGCGGGTCATTCGCGATCAAGGCGAAAGTCAGTGCATAGGACTGTCCTTCGGATACCGTGATTTTGGCCGGATTGCTTGCGTCGATCACCCGTCCGTCCGCACTGAGGTACAGCTGCTTGAAGCGCTGCCACTGTGGCCAGGTATCGCACTGCGCTTCTGCGGCGTAGGTGAGGCCCGTGCCGCATAGCCAGACGCAGGCCAGCACGGCCCGACACGCGGCCGCCAGCCTGCGCGCAGCGCGCGGCTCATTTGGCTGGGCGCGTTTCCAGGCGTTTGGCGACGAGCCGCTGCAGCCAGCCATAGATCCACAGTGCCACGGCGATCGCGGCGATCAGAGAGACCAGCGTCAGCAGTACCGGGTGGCCCGAGACGTGGAACCACAACCACTGCCACCAGGAGAGTGAACCGACATAGTAGAAGTGATTGCCCTGGTAACTCTGTACGGTGCCTGCGCGCACGATCGACAACTCGCCGCGTATGCCACTGACCTTGCCTTCGTCTTCCAGAACATTCACCAGCGATTCGGCGGCCGCGCGATCGGTACCTACCAATGCCACCACGGTTCGGCCGGAGCTCAGTGGTGACTGAAAGCTCATATAGGCGCCGAGCGAGCCTTCGGATTGGACCGTGACGTCTCCCGACTGAGTTCGGTTGTCCGCCGATGAGCGCGTCCGATCGAGTGTCGAGGCCGCAGCGTTTGGGAGTTTGTGATAGTTGCGATCCGCGGCGCTGATGATCAGCGACAGGTCCTTACCCCAGGACTGCAGCAGCGCATTGGATGGCGTGCCGCTCAGCAGCAACAGATCGCGATCGCCCGCCTGGCGCGCCTGCACCGAGTCCAGCAGCTGATAGTTGAGCGCCACCGCGCCGGTCTGCCGAGCCATCCGGCCCAGCACGAAGAACAACTGTTCGATGCTGACGCGATCGCCCGCGTCCGGCAGCACGATCGCGGTTTCGGACAGATCCGCGTAGCGAGTGAACGGATATCCCGCATTCGCGAACAGCGCCAGATTGGGCATCGCGGTGTAGTGCGGAAAGCTGGAGATATCGACGGTCGAATCCGGATCGATCGATTCGTGGGTGTTGTCTACGAAGATCTCCTTGCACAGGCCTTCGCGATGGAATTCCATCGAAAACTGAAACTGCATCTGGTTGTTGCTGGCGAGCTGGAAGGCCGGTATCAGCAGTCCCTGGCTCTGACGCGAGGCGTTGCTCTGTAGCAGGGGCACGAGAAACTTGTCGCCGTTACCGCTCTCGGATTCAGGAGGCAGCCGATAGGAGCGCAGTAACTGGTCGTTGATCGTCACCGCCAGCAGCGAGTTGTCGCGCACGATCGGTGGTGTGTAGCGATAGTGCAGATCCACCGGAACACCGGCGCGATTCCAGGTGAACAGATCCGGAGGTAAATGCAGGCTAACGCGAATTGGCCCAGGCGCGATGCCCGTGGCCTGCAACTGCTCGGGTGAGTCAACCAGCTCGCCGAGCCTCACGGCATGATCGGTAGTGAGCCAGCGCGGAGCATCGTACGCTGCGCGCGGCTTGTGCTCGACGCGTGAGATGGTTGCGCGAGCACCGGTCAGTACGTCGTTACCGAGCACGATGCCCTCGACCGCCTGATGCAGCTGCAGCGTGTCCTTCCCCTGGAACACCAGCAATTTGAGCAGCGGATTGTGCGGGTGATCGATCACGCTGATGGTGGGTAATTGCACCTGCGGCAGCGTAAGCTCGGCCGGCCGTGTGTCATTGGTCGCAAACACCAGCGCATGTTGTTCCGGCAGATCGCCGAAGTGCACCGGAAAGCGGGCACCGCGATAGTCGGCCAGCATGCCGAACCAGGAGGCGGCAATTCCGGCCGCTTGCACCATGTCACGCGAGGCATGTGGCGGCAGCACGATCGGCAGGGTCAGGCGCCGGCTATCGTGCAGGTCGAAGAACGGTGCCGGCAGCAGCGCCAGGTCATCGCGCAGCTCCACCGGTCGCAGCGTGAGCGTCAGATCGCTCTGCGGGCTGATCGTGGCCCACAGCGAAGAGTGCTGCGGATCCTCGCATTCCAGCGTGTAGTGCCCGATCAGATCGAAGCGCACCTGGTTGTAGTCGCTGAAATAGCGTGGGTCGAGTTCCACCTCACGCTCGATTTCACGACCAGCGTCCTGCTTGGGCAGCGCCATGGCGGCGAGTGCCTGACCATTGAGCATCACTCGCAGGTGCGAGAGCTCCGGCAGCATGGCCGGCGAGTAAGTCATCCGCAGATGCAACGTCGCGCCGACGACCACTTCGTCCTTGCGTGTGCCGACGTTCACACTTCCGACCGACTGCACCCCGTGCAGCACGATCGGAGCGGGTGATCCCAGGTCCGCAAATGTGAGTTTGATCTCACGTACCGGGGCGCTGGTTGCCCCCGTCGGCGGCGATGGCAGTGGCGCTGGGGTGTGAACGGCCGTGGCGGCAATCCCTCGCAGGCTGGAGAGCGTCATCAGCATCACCGCCACGACGCCCGAAATGCGGGCCAGTGCCCTGGTCATGGAGTCGCCGTTGCGCGGATCACGGCCGGCGAATTGAGCTTTTGCAGGGCTGCGTACTTATCAGGGGCATTGGGGCCAGGATTGGCCGCATCGATGGCGCCGCGGTAAGACTGTTTTGCCAGCTCGAGGTACAGATCGCCCAGAGCTTCCTGCAGTGTTCCGTCGTCCAGCCTGTGCTCGAGCGCGACACGCAGCGCATCCACCGCCCGTGGCAACTTGCCCTGTCGCGCATAGAGCGCGGCAAGCTGCACATAGGGCTGCGGCAATAGTGGGTAGTCCAGCGTCAGCTGCGAGAAGACTTTGACGGCGGCATCACTTTGGTTGGCGGCGGCGAGCTTGAGTCCCTGCTGAAAACGCACTTCGGCCTCCGAGTGCGGCAATGTCTTGCCGCTCGAGCCGTCGGCCAGGGCCGGTTGAGCACTGATCCACAGTGCACAGAGCACGCCGGCGCATAGCGCCGGAAGCCACGTTGAACCTGCTTTTGCCATGACGTTAGGTTCGCGTGGTCAAGCACTTATCGTCCAATAGTCGTTGCTGGAAGTGATAAGCGGACCACATTTGCGCAGGCCCGGCACCGCTATCTTGAACCGCATGCTCCATGCGGACGACACCGTTCAAGTTCGACCCATCCCGATCCTCACTCCTCCGGGGCGTCCGCTGGAAGTGGGTTGGGCACAGGAGTTCGCGCGTTGGCTGTGGCATCTGTTCGTGCTACCGCAGGATCTGGCCCGGCCGTGGCCGGCGTGGGCTCATCGCTGCATCAAGCCGTCATTGCTGGCCCTCGCGACACATCTGGGGGTCAGCAATCCGCGCAGCGCACGCTCCTGGGCGCTGCACTTGATACTTCTGAACCCGCCCCGTACCCGCTGGTGGTCCAATCCCACTGAATATCAGCGTGCGCAGCGTCGCAAGGCTCCATTGTTCCGGGCGCTGCTGCAGCATCTGGCCGCGCCGCTTCTCGGGCCGTTCATCTACGGCATCGCGGCGCGCATCGAGGTTTATTCCCGGATCATGAGCCGGGCGTTCGCGCGTGCGCACGTGCTGGTACGAGTGGGCATCGTTGTCGCGGTCCTGCTGATGCTGGTGCTGTCAGCGACCACACCACTGAGCATGGGACAGCAATGCATCCTGCTGGCATTGATGTGGTCCCTGACGATGCTGGTGCGCCAGCTTCCCGGCTACGGACCGGGCATCATCATGATGGTGTTCTCGGTGGTCGCCTCCTCGCGCTACATCTGGTGGCGCCTGACGCAGACGACCGACCTGAATCCCGGATTTGAATGGTTCTTAGGCGTAGGGCTGCTGGTGGCCGAGTGCTACACCTGGATCATCATGGTGCTCGGCTACTTCCAGAACGCGCGGCCGCTGCGGCGCCGTCCAGCGCCATTGCCGGATGATCGCGCGCTGTGGCCAACCGTGGATATCTACATCCCGACCTACAACGAGTCGCTGCAGGTCGTCACACCGACGGTGCTCGCCGCACTCAGCCTCGACTGGCCGGCCGACAAACTGAACGTCTACATCCTGGACGACGGCAAGCGAGCGGCGTTTCGGGAGTTCGCACAGCAGTGCGGCGCGAAATACATCATCCGCAGCAACAACTCACATGCGAAGGCGGGCAATCTCAACCACGCGCTTGGCATCACGAGCGGTGAGTTCGTCGCGATCTTTGACTGTGATCACATCCCGGTCAGGACCTTCCTCACGACCACGATGGGCTGGTTCGACCGCGACCCCAACTGCGCGATGCTGCAGACGCCGCATCACTTCTTCTCGCCCGATCCGTTCGAACGCAACCTCGGTACCTTCCGGCGCGTTCCCAACGAAGGCAACCTGTTCTACGGACTGATCCAGGACGGCAATGACTTGTGGAACGCGGCGTTCTTCTGCGGCTCGTGTGCGGTGCTGCGCCGGCGTCCGCTGCTCGAAGTAGGTGGCATTGCAGTCGAGACCGTCACCGAGGACGCCCACACCGCGCTCAAGTTGCACCGACGGGGTTATTCGACCGCCTATATCCGGCAGGTGCTGGCCGGCGGCCTGGCCACCGAGAGTCTGTCGAGCCACATTGGCCAGCGTATCCGCTGGGCGCGCGGCATGGCGCAGATCTTCCGGCTCGACAATCCGATGACGGGGCCTGGTTTGAACTTCTTCCAGCGCCTGTGCTACTCGAACGCGATGCTGCACTTCTTCTCGGGCGTTCCCCGGCTCGTGTTTCTGACCGCACCGCTGGCGTACCTGTATTTCCAGTTTCACATCATCAACGCGGCCGCACTGACGCTGGCGGCGTACGCTGTGCCGCACCTGCTGCAGTCAAGTCTCGCGAACTCGCACCTGCAGGGACGTAGGCGCCACTCGTTCTGGAACGAGGCCTACGAGGCGGTGTTGTCCTGGTACATCGCGCTTCCGACCACGGTGGCGCTGATCAACCCGCGGCTCGGCAAATTCAACGTCACGGCCAAGGGAGGCCTGGTCGAGCATGAGTTCTTCGACTGGCGCATCTCCGCGCCCTACCTGGTATTGGTCACGCTGAATTTTGTCGGCGCCTTGCTGGCCATTCCGCGGATGCTGTTCTGGAACTCGTTCGAAGCCGACACGGTCATCATCAATCTGGTGTGGACGCTGTTCAATCTGATCCTGCTCGGCGCGGTGCTTGGAGTTGCCGCCGAAACGCGTCAGGTACGTTCAGTGCCGCGGGTCACCAAGAGTCAGCCGGCGACGCTGTACCTGCCCGATGGCCGAGCGCTGTCGTGCGAGAGTGAGGATTTCTCGATGCACGGCCTGGGGCTGCGCACCGACATACCGCTGAAGCTCAATCGCGGCGACCCACTGCGAGTGGGCCTGACCGCCGATCGCATCGAGTACCTGTTTCCGGTCGAGGTGGCGGTCGTGCGTGGCAATCGTATCGGCATGCAGCTCGGTAACCTGTCGATGAAGCAACAACAGGACTACGTACGCTGCACGTTTGGTTCGCCGGATGCGTGGAGCGATTGGAATCGCAATACCGAGGCCGATCATCCGCTGGCGAGTTTCGCCGAGGTGTTCTCGTTCGGTGCCACCGGCTATGTGCGTCTGCTCGAGAGTGTCTATCACAGCATCGTTGGTTGGTGGCGTGGCGCGCCCAGGGCAGCCTAGCGCATGGGTCTCTGGAGCGCCTATTTCTTTGCCAAACTGCTGCTGTTCGCCGGTGGCTACCTCGATTTCAATCCATGGCTGAACCTGGCGTTCGCTGCCTTCACGGCGCTGCCGCCGAAAAATGGAAGGCAGCGCTTTGCCAAGAATCTGATCGCGGTGCCCTTGAGCATCGTGCTGCTCTATCACGACTCCTGGCTGCCGCCGATATCCCGGGCGCTGTCGCAAGCGGGGAACCTGCAGGCGTTTTCCGGCGCGTATCTGCTGGAGCTGCTGGGAAGGTTCATCAGCCTGAAAGTGCTCGCGCAGCTGGCCGCTATGATGGCGGTCTACCTGCTGGCACGCCGCAAGCTGCGTCTGAGCACGTTTGTGTTCCTCGCGATCCTGCTGATCGGCCTGTTTCCACAGGGCTGGCCGAGCTTCGGGCCAGCCGCGGTTGCCAACGCTGCCGCCAGCACGACCCCCGGTCTGACGCCCGCAGTCGAAGTCGATCCGCGCAACATGCGCCCCGAGGCCCTCGACGCGCTGCTGACACAGTTCTACGCCAAGGAACGACAGCGTCAGGTGCGCTTTACACCGGCGGCGGACGATGTGGCGCCGTATGACATCCTGATACTGAATGTCTGCTCGCTGGCGTGGGATGATCTGAACGTCGTGAAGCGTGATAAGGATCCGCTGTTCGCGCGTTTCGATCTCGTGCTATCGAGTTTCAGTTCCGGCGCGAGCTACAGTGGTCCGGCAGCCATCCGGCTGCTTCGGGGCAATTGCGGTCAGACCGAACACGCGCAGCTGTACAATCCGCCCAAACCCGAGTGTCTGGTGCTCGACGGCCTGCAGAAGGCGGGTTTTGAGCCGCACTGGCTGATGAATCATGACGGACAGTTCGGCAACTTCTATGCCGATGTGCGCGATCGTGGTGGCGTCTCA
>DATMRM010000350.1:0-3773 GCA_035566155.1 Steroidobacteraceae bacterium
CGCCGGCCAGGAGGCACTCAATGACTGCATGCGCGAACATGGCGGTTTCGAGCACAACCTGCAGTCGCTGCGCACGGTCGATGAGCTCGAAGAGCGCTATGCCCTGTTTCCAGGGCTCAATCTGACGTTCGAGTGTCGCGAGGGCATCCTGAAACACTGCTCGCTACCGAACGCGAAACAGCTCGGCGACGTGGGCCAGCGATTTCTGCTGCGACAGCAGCCGGGGCTAGAGGCTCAACTGGCCAATCTCGCGGACGAAATCGCGTACAACAATCACGATGTGGACGACGGGATTCGGGCCGGATTGATCACGCTCGAGGAAGCGGCGCAGGTGCCATTGGTGCAGCGGCACTATCAGCAGGTCATGAGCCAGTATCCGGATCTGCAGGGCAGGCGCCGGGTTCACGAGACCGTCCGCCGCATCGTCAATGAGGTGTGCATCGATGTCATCCAGTCGAGTGCACAGCGGCTGCTGCAGGCCGAGCCGCTCGATATCGATGCCGTGCGGGCACAAAGCCAGCCGCTGATGGGTATGAGCGAGCCCATGCGCGCCCAGCACCTGGAGCTGAAGCAGTTCCTGCGTGAGCAGGTGTACCGCCATCAGCGCGTGCTGCGTATGACCACCAAGGCGAAACGCGTGGTAAGAGAGCTCTATGGTGCCTTCATGGATGACATCAAGCTGATGCCGGCCGAATATCGCGACGCTGCGCAACGCGCCCAGGACCAGGGCGGCATCGCGGGCCGAGCGCGCATCGTCGCCGATTACATCGCTGGCATGACTGACCGCTATGCGATCGTCGAGTATCGCCGGCTGTTCGATCCGGCCGAGCGCACCTAGGACGCTTAGGGATGGGAGCCCTGGGATCCGGCGACGACTCTGGCCAGTTCGTCGCGCAGTTGCCTGCGAAGGATCTTGCCCACATTGGTCTTCGGCAGCTCATCGCGGAAAATGATCGCGTGCGGGCGCTTGTAGTTGGTCAGGTGATCGTGCGCGTACTTTCGGACCGCATCCTCGGTCAATGACGGATCCTTCTTCACGATATACAGTGCGACGACCTCGCCGGAATGAGCATCCGGCTGCGCAACCGCCGCCACTTCGAGCACGCCCGGGCATTTCCCAAGTACATCCTCGATTTCGTTCGGATACACCTTGAACCCGGACACGATGATCATGTCCTTCTTGCGATCCTCAATGAAGACGTAGCCGCGGTTGTCGATGCGCCCGATGTCACCGGTGCGCAGCCAGCCGTCGGGTAACATCACCTGCGCGGTCTCCTCGGGACGCTGCCAGTAACCGCGCATCACCTGCGGGCCGCGCAAACAGATCTCTCCCACCTCACCAATCGGCAGTTCACGCCCATCGTCGTCGCGAATCGTGATCTCGGTGGACGGTAGCGGCAGACCGATCGAGCCGTTGAAGTCCGTGTCATCCCCGATGGTCTTGTTGGCGCAGCCGACCGGTGAGGCCTCGGTCAGTCCCCACCCCTGGGTGATCTTGCAGCCTGTCATCCGCTTCCATTGCGCAGCGACGCCGCTTTGCAGCGCCATGCCGCCGGCGACCGTGACCACCAGATGCGAGAAGTCGATGCCGTTGAATTGCGGCGTGTGCATCAGCGCGTTGAACAGCGTGTTCACACCCATGAAGAACATCGGCGGATACTTTCTGAGATCCTTGATGAAGGTCGGGAAATCGCGCGGATTGGCGATCAACAGGCCGGTGCCACCCAGCGCTGCAAATAGCCAGCAGTTCGCGGTTAGTGAGAAGATGTGATAGAGCGGCAGCGCACACACGAAGGTGGTGCGCTCCATGGGCAGCTGCTGAAACCACGCGCGTGCCTGCAGGATGTTGGCCACCATATTGCCGTGCGTGAGCATCGCGCCCTTGGCCACACCGGTCGTGCCGCCGGTGTACTGCAGATAGGCGAGGTCATTGTGATCCAGCGTCACTGGCCGCAGCGCCTGGCGCTGGCCTTGACTGATCACCTGGTTGAATCGCCGGGCGCTGCGGATCGCGAACGTCGGCACCTGCTTGCGTACGTGGCGCAGGACGAAGTTTGCGATCGATCCCATCGGCCAGCTCAGGCGATCGCCGATTGCCGTCACGATCACACAGCGCACGCTGGTGCGTGGCAATACCTGTTGCAGGGTGGCAGCGAAATTCTCGAGCACCACCACCGCGGCGGCGCCTGAATCGTTCAACTGATGCTCCAGCTCCGCGGCGGTGTACAACGGATTGGTGTTGACGATTGTCAGACCCGCGCGCAGCGCGCCGAACATTGCGATGGGATACTGCAGAGTGTTCGGCAGCATGATGGCGATGCGATCACCACTCTTGAGTCCCGCCTGCAGTTGCAGCCAGGCGCCGAACGAGCGCGAGTCACGTTCCATCCGCGCGTAAGTCAGCGCCGTGCCCATACTGCGGTAGGCAATACGGTCGGCGTAGCGCTGGCAGGCGTCTTCGATCAGGGCTTTGAGCGAGGCGAATTCATGCGGGTCGATATCCGCCGGTACGCCGGGTGGGTACTCGCGCAGCCAGAACCTGTCCATCGTGAATATCCCTTACCCCTTGTAGTGCGCGCCGATCAGGGCTTGCGTGAGCCGAGCAAGGGTTCGAGTTTGGGCCACACCGTGTCCAGCAACAACGGTTCCGCGGGTTCGGTCGGGTGGATACCGTCGGCCTGCATCAGGGTCGGCGTGAGCGCCACTTTTTCGAGCAGGAACGGAACCAGTGGCAATTGGTACTGCTGCGCGAGGTCGGTATACATCTTCTGAAACCCGCTGGTGTAGCGCTCGCCGTAGTTCGGGGGCATTCGCATGCCGACCAGCACTACTTGGACCCCTTGAGCGCGTGCCAGCTGGATCATTTTGTCAAGATTGTCGTGCGTCGTCTCCAGCGGCAGGCTGCGCAAACCGTCGTTGCCGCCAAGCTCCAGAATCAAGATGTTCGGATGCTGGACCTCGAGCGTGTGCGGCAGACGGCCCAGCCCGCCCGCGGTGGTCTCACCGCTGACGCTGGCGTTTACGACCCTAAATCCGTAACCTAATTGCGTGATCTTCTGCGCCAGCAGGTTCACCCAGCCGTGCTCGACGCGAATACCGTAACCCGCGCTGATGCTGTCCCCGAACACCAAGATGACCGGTTCGTGGCCGAGCGCGGCCGGCGTCGTGCTGGAGCCGGCAGCGAGCGCCGTCGGGACCGCGACGGCGACCCACAGTGCCAACAGGATGCCCATGAAGCGTGACATCGTTCTGGAAGCCCGAAACCTCACCAAGCAGGTTAACAGCCCCGAAGGGCCGCTGACCATTGTGCGCGATATTTCATTCAGTGTGACGCAGGGTGAATCCGTGGCTCTGGTCGGGCCGTCCGGGGCCGGCAAGTCCACGGTGCTGGCGTTGCTTGCGGGACTGGATCTGCCTAGCTCTGGAGAGGTCGTGCTCTCGGGGCAAACGCTGAGCTCACTGAATGAGGACGGACGCGCCAAGTTACGCGCCGAGCGGGTCGGGTTCGTGTTCCAGTCGTTCCACCTGGTGCCGTCACTGACGGCGCTCGAGAATGTGATGCTGCCGTTGGAACTGAGCGGCCGCAGCGATGCGCGCGAGCGCGCGACGCAGATGCTGTCGCGCGTCGGCCTCAATAGGCGTCTTGGTCACTACCCGCGGCAGCTTTCCGGCGGCGAGCAGCAACGCGTGGCGCTGGCACGCGCCTCGGTCGGCCCACCGGCGGTGCTGTTCGCCGACGAGCCGACCGGCAATCTGGACAGCGTCACCGGGGA
>DATMRM010000351.1:0-13928 GCA_035566155.1 Steroidobacteraceae bacterium
CAGCCAACCCAGAGCAGCCCCGCGCATGCGCAGGTTTCTCATGAGTCAGTGCCCTCCCTGGACGAGCAAGCCCTCATCGCGCAGCGCTTCGGCCAGCTGCCGTTCAATGCGCGCCGCCTGCACACGTTCGATGTGCTGCAGGTGCAGGGTCGGCCCGGTCAGTACCTCCAGCCCACGCTTGAGTACACTGCCCGCAGCGCGAATGCCCGCCTTGTGCTGATCGAAACGCACGGCCGGCGCATAGTGACTCATGCCGACGTAGACGCCATGTGGCTCGCCGCCGCGATCGGCGTAGTCGAGCAGCACCAGATAGATGTTGTTGCGGCCGCCGTCCGCTCGAAAGCGCGCCGCCACCTCATAGGCCAGGGGCAGCCATTGTATGTGGCGCATCGGCAGCCAGTGAGGAATGGAGTTTGCGGCGTGCTTCCACAACTGCTCGAGCGCATGCTCGATATTGACCGGCATCTCTCCGCGCATCCACAGTTCGTGCACGCAATGCGCGCCCGTCAGACCGTCCCCGCCGGACAGCGCCGTGCGAAACAGTGCCTCGAGGGCGTTGTGCTTCGGCTGGCGCAGCGGCCGTGAGGCCGGCGACACTTTGGTATCGATCGCGTGCGCAAGCATGCCGGGTTCCTAAATAATGAGATAACGTTTACATCGTAAGCTTTTGTTTTATATTATTGACGCAATGGACCTAGCACCGCTCAAAAACCCGACGTGTGACGTCCGTCGATTCGTAGCCCGTGAACCCTGTCGCATACATCAGGCGAGTTTCGGTCTTAACTATTCTCGGACGATTCTGTGGATCTGATCGGTACATGATTAAGACATTCAGCCTGTACGAGGCGGCTACCGGGTTGTTCACCGGCAAGCGTCTGCAGTGCGACGAAGACGGACTGGTGGAAGCGCGGCTTCCTCCGGGCACGCTGGCGATTGAAGGGGCCTTCGACCAGATGAGTCAGCGCGTGGACCTGGCTACCGGCAAGATCGTCGCCTATCACCCGCTCGCGCCCTCGCCTGACCATGAGTGGAATGCCGCCAGCAAGCGCTGGCAGGTCAAGAAAGGCGCGCGCGAGTCCGAAGGTCGCCGCGCGGTGGTGTTTGCGCGCATTCATGCGCTCGAAACCAGCCAGGGCCGTGCGATCCGCGAGGCCACGCTCGGTGATCCGGCAGCGATGAAACGGCTGAAGGAAATCGACGCCGAAATCGCCGCGCTGAGAGCCGAGCTGCAGTAAGCGCTTCCCGGTCCCGCCTGCGGCGGTGACAGCGTATAGTCCGCGTCCATGACACCCGCTGTGGACGCGTGAGCCAGCCACATCCCCTTCATAGTGCCGAACTCATCGGTTGCGCCGACTGCGGCCGGGTGCAAAGAGTACCGCCCTCCGAGCGTGACGTGGTACCCGAGTGCGCCTGCTGCGGTCACGAATTTGCGCCGCCGACGAGCGGCAATTTCAATGCGGCCCAGGCCTATGCGGTCGCAGCGCTGCTGCTGCTGTTGCCGCCGTTTCTGTCGCCGCTGCTGACGATCAACTCGTTTGGTATCTCACGCCACGACTGGTTCCCCAGTGGGGTCGAGGCGATGTGGGATGACGGGTTCGGCTCGCTCGCCACCCTGGTGTTCCTGTTCAGCATCGTCTTCCCGTTCCTGTATCTGTCGCTGATGGTGTGGGTGTTGACGTCACTGCAGCTCGGCGTCACCGCCTGGGTCGGCAGGATCTACCGCTACGCCGGCTGGCTGCGGCCGTGGCTCATGATCGAGGTCTATCTGGTGGGCTGCTGTGTGGCCTATACGCGTCTGGAGCAGGTCGGCACCGTGACGATCGGACTGGGCGGATGGTGCCTGATCGGCGCCTGCATCGCCTGGATCCTGCTGGCGCTGAAGCTCGACGCGCGCATGATCTGGGAGACCCTGCCCAGCGCGCCGCCACCCGCGCCCGGGGCGGCGACGATCAGCTGCCTGACCTGCGAGCTGCTGGTGGACGCGCGACGGGAGAATTCGCGCTGCCCGCGCTGTAGCGCCCGCCTCTGGAAGCGCAAACCCGATTCCTTCCGACGCACCACCGCGCTGGTGATCACCGGCTATCTGCTCTATCTGCCGGCGAACCTGCTGCCGGTACTCACGATCGATCGTTTCGGACGCCAGACGCCGAGCACGATTCTCGGGGGCGTGCACGAGCTGATCATCAACAACCTGTGGCCGCTGGCCATCGTGGTGTTCAGTGCCAGTATCATCGTACCCCTGATGAAACTGCTCGGACTGACGCTGATGCTGGTGCAGACGCAAATGCGTTCGACGCGCTGGCTGTTGTTCCGCACGCGCTTGTATCGTTTGATCGATATGATTGGGCGATGGTCGAACATCGATCTGTTCATGATCTCGTTGCTGGTTGCGCTGGTGCAGTTCGGAAACCTGACCACGGTCCGGCCTCAGCCGGGCGCAATTGCCTTTGCGGCCGTCGTGGTCATTACGATGATCGCCTCGCGCTGCTTTGATACGCGCCTGATGTGGGACGCCACCGACTAGCACCATGGCCGACAACGATCAGAACGTTTCCAACGCGATACTGCGCCCGCGCCGCTGGTTCTCGTGGGTGTGGGTCGCGCCGCTGGGCGCCGCGGCGATTGTCATCGGGCTCGCCATCCGCGGACTGGAGGATCGTGGTCCGCTGGTCACGATCTCATTCACTGAGGCCGAAGGCCTGCAGCCCGGTGAGACCAAGATCCGACACAAGGATGTGGAGCTCGGCACGGTCGAACGCGTTTATCTGACGCGCGACATGTCACGCGTCATGGTCGAAGCGCGCATGCGCCGCTCGGTTACCGAACACCTGAACGAAGGCTCACGCTTCTGGATCGTGCGACCGCGCGTCGGCATCGGCGGTATCTCCGGACTGTCCACACTGGTCTCCGGCGCGTACATCGAAATGTATCCGGGCGACGGCCCGTCGGAGCGCAACTTTGTTGGCCTGGACGAACCGCCAACGCTGCAGCCGGATGCGCCGGGACATTCATTTACCTTGCGGGCGGCCGATCTGGGACAGGTTGTCGAAGGCTCGCCGGTGGACTACCGGGGTGTCCCGGTCGGTGAGGTCGAGGGATTCGCGCTCGACCCGAGTTCCAAGCAGATCGAGATCTATGCATTCGTACGCGCGCCGTATGAGCACCTGGTGCACCCGGAGACGCGCTTCTGGAACTCCGGTGGAGTGGACGTCTCGATCGGTCCACAGGGCCTGCGATTTCGCGCCGAGTCCTGGCAGCAATTGCTGTCCGGCGGCGTGAGTTTCGATACGCCCGACACCGCGCTGGAGGGCACGCCCAGCCCCGAAGGCTCAGTGTTCCGTCTATACGCCAATCAAAGCGATGCGTACGAGGATCCGCGTGGACCCACCGTGGTCTATCGCGCAATTTTCCGGGGGGCTTCCGGCAACCTCGGTCCCGGCAGTGCAGTCGAGCTTCAGGGTGTCGAGGTCGGGCAGGTCATCAGCGCGCAACTGCAATACGACGACATCAGTGGCCTGCCGCAGGTGCTCACCACGCTGCAGGTCGATCCGGGCCGCATCCAGATCGTGCATCCACAGGGCGACAGCCATGCCACGGCGACCGATGCGCTGCGAGCGCGCATCGCGAAGCTCGTCACGCACGGCCTGCGCGCGGAACTCATCACCGCGAGCTTCATCACCGGCAACAAGGTGGTCTCGCTCGACATCCACAAGGACGCGCCCGCGGCCAAGATCGAACTGGTCGACGGCCTGCCGCAGCTGCCTAGTGTCAGCGGCTCCGACCTGACACAGATCCTGGCGAATGTGAAGAGCGTGCTGCATCACATCGATGCCGCCACCGAGGGTCCGGAACTCGGACATGCCATCAGGGAACTGGATCGGACGCTGACCAATCTGGATCAGCTCACGCATGAGGTGCAGCCGCAGATTCAGCCGTTGCTGCAGAGCCTGCACGATACGGCCGAGGCCACTCAGCGCACACTGCAGAGCGCGGATCGGATGCTCGGCGGGCGAGCCTCCAGCAACGGTGATCTGGGCCATCTGCTGCGTGAACTGACCGATGCCGCGCGCTCGCTTCGAGCACTGACCGACTACATCGATCGTCATCCGGAAAGCCTGATTCGCGGCCGCCAAGGAGAGACCCCATGATCCGCCTGCGCGACACCGTGCTCGGCCTGCTCGCCTGCGGCGCCCTGCTCTGCTGTGGGTCCAGTCCGCCGACTCGCTACTACGCGCTCAATGAAATCGCGCCCGAGTCAGCCTCCAACGCCAGTGCGCTAGAAGGCGCGATCCCGGTGCGTCTGGAGCCCGTGGCCATCCCTTCAGAGCTCGATCGGCCCGAGCTGGTCAATCATTTCGGGCCCAATCAGGTGCGCTTCGCCGACCTGGACCGGTGGGCCGCGCCGCTGGATGAGCAGATCCGCCGCACGCTGTCGGATGATCTGTCGGCTCGATTGCCGGCCGGCCTGGTGGCCGATCCGAACGAGCCGAATACACGCGAACCACGCCGCACGCTGTCCATATCGATCGGGCAGTTCAGTGCCGATGCCACCTGCGCGCTCACGCTCAATGCCAGCTGGTTGCTGCAGCGACCCCATGCCAGCGCTCAGAGCGGGGAGGAGCGCATCCAGCAGCCCAGTGCCGGCGCATGCCCGGCGGGGCTGCCGGCGGCGATGAGCCGCGCTCTGGCGATACTGGCCGATCGGCTGGTACCGGTGCTGGCGCGATAGTCGGGGGCGCTCGGCGGGGGATCTAGGACTTGCGCCAGACGCTGGCCAGCCAGCGCTGCCGCTCGAACGGCACGCCGGGCGGACGGTAGTAGTGATCGACTTCCGTGAACCCGGCTGAGTTCAGGAAGCCGCGCCACGCGGCGAGGTCGTGATAGACGCCATATCGCTCGCCAGTCCACCCTTCCTCGTTCTGACCACGCGGGTTGGAACTGAACAACACACCCCGCGCTTTGAGCGACGCGTGCAGTTCGCGCAGCACCCGTGGCAGCTGCGCGCTGGGTACGTGAAACAGCGAGGCGTTGGCGAACACGCCGTCGAAATGTGTCGGCGGCAGCTGCAGCTGCAGGAAATCCTGTTGCCAGACTTCGCATCCGGATTCACGCGCCATGGCCACGAACTCATCGGCCCCTTCCAGGCCGATGACAGTATGACCGAGCGCGGCGAACGCTCGCAGGTCACGCCCCGGTCCGCAACCGAAGTCCAGAATGCTGAAGGGAGCAGCGCACTCGATGCTCCTCAGCAGCGCATCGATGTTTTGCCCGACGTCGTGGTCACGGGTTCCCGCCCAGAACTCCTGCGCGCGCTCCCGGTAGTACTGCAAGGTACGCGCAGCGAAGTCCTGCACGGCGCGCGCTAGGGTTTCTTGTCGTTCTTCGCCTTGTAGACGCGGACCTGTTCATTGAACTTGTCGGCGACACCCTGCAGCTGCGCGACCGCCGCATTGTGCCGGTCGGCCTCAATGCGATCGAGGTCCGCTTTCTGCTTATCCGTCACCTTCTCGCCGAGCTCGGCCAGCTTGGCATCGTGCTCGCGCTGAATGCAGGTCAGGTAGTTGGCGGTGTCATCGTCGTACTGTTTGACGGCCTTCTTCATCGTGAGCATCTCGTCGAGTGTCGCCTTGTTGCCGTCCGGAATCGACTTCGGCCCCGAAGGATACGGGCAGTCGGCAAACGCCGCTGTGCTGCAGAGACCTGCGATGGCGACCATCGCCACGATTGCTTTCATACCCTTAGCTTCCCCGGTTGTTATTTAGACAATTATTCTAGTGCGAGCGCCCTGCCCCGGCCAACTTCTTTGAAGTTTAATCCGGGCGGACGGCTCGCCGGCCGCGATGTCAAGCAGAGGAATTCGGATCCAGCAGTACGATTCCGTCCTCGTCGGCTACCAGCCGGTCACCGGGACGGCAGCTGACGCCGCCGATCTCAATGGGGAGCTGGGTCTGGCCCTCGCCGCGCCGCAGGGATTTGCGCGGTGTGGCCCCGAGTGCGCGGATCCCTAAGTTCAGCGCCTTGAGGGCGATGCGGTCGCGCACGCAGCCGTAGATCACAACCCCTTCCCAACCATGGGTCACGGCCTGACCGGCAATCAGATCACCCATCAGCGCGCAGCGCTGACTGCCGCCCCCGTCCACCAGCAGTACCTTGCCGGCACCGGGTGTGCTGAGCAGTTCCTTCAGGCGCGAGTTGTCCTCGAAACAGCGCACCGTGACGACCTCGCCGCTGAACTGCGTCCGGCCGCCGAAGTCCTGGAACACCGGTGGCATCACACGCAGGCGTTCGCCGTAGTGGTCATACAGATCTGAGGTGGATTGCGTCATCGAAAGTAGCCCCGCCGTAATAACTGTTAGGATTTGAGCATGCCGCGCTCTGCTTACAACGTCGAGTCGCCCGGCGACCGGCGGCGCGAGTTGGTCCGGACACTGCGCTCGCAGCTGCCGGGTGACTGCGTTCTGAGCAGCGCGGAGGAACTGCGACCCTATGAATGCGACGGGCTGACGGCATTCCGTCAGCCTCCGATCGCCGTGGTGCTGCCGCGCGATGAAGCGCAGGTGTGCACGGCACTGCGGCTGTGCCGCGAGGGCTCGGTGCCGGTGGTGGCACGTGGAGCGGGCACCGGACTGTCCGGCGGCGCCATGCCGCACGCCGAGGGTATCGTGTTGTCCCTGGCGCGCTTCGATCGCATTCTGGAAATCGATCCCATCGGCTGCACCGCGCGCGTGCAACCGGGTGTGCGCAACCTGGCGGTCTCGGAAGCGGCAGCCCCGCATGGCCTGTACTACGCGCCCGATCCGTCTTCCCAGATCGCGTGCACCATCGGCGGCAATGTGGCCGAGAATTCCGGCGGCGTTCACTGCCTGAAATACGGCCTGACCGTGCATAACGTGCTCGGCGTTCGCGGCTATAGCATCGAGGGCGAGCTCATCGAGCTCGGCGGATATTCACTGGATGCTCCGGGTCTGGATCTGCTGGCATTGGTGCTCGGCTCTGAGGGACTGCTGATGCTGGTCACCGAGGTGATCCTGAAGCTGATCCCGCGACCGCCACTGGCGCAGGTCGTGATGGCCTCCTTCGACGACGTCAGCAGGGCCGGAGAGGCGGTCGCCGCCATCATCGCGGCCGGCATCATTCCGGCGGGTCTTGAGATGATGGATCGCAAGGCCACCGAGGCCGTCGAACCTTTCGTTCGCGCGGGCTACGACCTGAAAGCCGAGGCCATCCTGCTGGCCGAATCGGACGGCACCCCGGATGAAGTGCGCGATGAAGTCGCCACAATGGAACGGATCCTGCGCGCCGCAGGGGCCACCGCCTGCGCGGTCTCCGGCAACGAGGCCGAGCGCCTGAGATTCTGGTCCGGACGCAAGAACGCATTTCCCGCCGCCGGGCGCGTCTCGGCCGACTACTACTGCATGGATGGCACCATCCCGCGCAAGAGTCTGGGTGCGATGCTCAAGGCGATCGAAGAAATGGAGCGTACCTACTCGCTCAAGTGCATGAATGTGTTCCATGCCGGCGATGGCAATCTGCATCCGCTGATCCTGTTCGATGCCAACCGCCCCGGCGAGTGGGAACGCGCCGACCGTTTCGGCGCCGACATCCTGGAACTGTGCATCAAACTCGGCGGCACGATCACCGGCGAGCATGGCGTGGGTATCGAGAAGATCAATTCCATGTGCGTGCAGTTCTCGCCGGCCGAACGCGCAGCGTTTTTTGCCGTGAAAAGCGCGTTCGATCCGCCGGGGCTGCTCAATCCCGGCAAAGCGATCCCGACACTGCGGCGCTGCGCCGAGTATGGCCGCATGCATGTGCATCGCGGACAGCTGCCTCATCCCGAGCTGCCGAGATTCTAGGATGGACGCGATACTGCAGGATCTGGGGGCACGCATCGCCGACGCCCACGCCAGTGCTACGCCGCTGCGGCTGCGCGGCGCGGGAACCAAGGATTTCTACGGCGAGCAGGTGGAAGGCGAATTGCTTTGCCTGCGCGCCTACGCCGACGTCGTGGACTATGAACCCTCGGAACTGGTCATCACCGCGCGCTGTGGTACGCCGCTGTCACAGGTCGAGCGGCTGCTGGCGCAGCACGGACAGTATCTTGCATTCGAGCCTCCGGCCTTCGGCAGCGATCCGACGATTGGCGGCGTCATTGCTGCGGGACTGTCCGGCCCGCAACGCGCACGCGCCGGGGCCGCGCGCGATTTCGTGCTGGGTGCGATGCTGCTCGGGATCGACGGCAAGGCACTGCACTTCGGCGGCAAGGTCATGAAGAACGTCGCCGGCTTCGATGTCTCGCGGCTGCTGTGCGGTTCACTGGGCATCCTGGGTCCCATTGTCGAAGTGTCGCTGAAAGTGCAGCCGCTGCCGCGCGCGCAACAGACGCTGTGCTTTGATCTGAGTGCCGATCAGGCCCTGAGCGCCTTCAACCGCTGGAATTCGCAGCCGCTGCCGATCAGCGCCTGCGCCTGGCATGACGCACGCGCGTGGGTGCGGCTCGCGGGCACCGAGTCCGCGCTGCGCACGGCGCGCGAGCGGCTGGGGGGCGAGGCGCTCGAGCCCGAGCGAGCCTCGCAATGGTGGCTGAGCGTGCGACATCAGCGCCATGCCTTCTTTGAAGGCGCAGCGTCGCTGTGGCGTCTGTCGCTGCCCTCCAGTTGCGCCTCGCTGCCGCTATCCGCCTCGCCCTTGATCGAATGGGGTGGCGCCCTGCGCTGGTACGCGAGCGATCTGCCGCCAGCCTCGATGCGCAAGATCGCCAGCGCTGCGGGCGGCTCGGCGCTGCACTGGCGCGGAGGCGCGGCGGGCGCGCGTTTCCATCCGCTGTCGGCCAGCGTGCGCGGCCTGCATCGCCGGCTGAAGCAGCAGTTCGATCCGCACCGGATTTTCAATCGCGGCCGACTGCTCGCGGATCTCTAGACACCGCTCAAGGCACCGCATGCAGACCAGACTGCTCCCCGATCTCAAGGACAGCGTCGACGGTCAAGCCGCCGAGGCGATCCTGCGCGCCTGCGTGCACTGCGGCTTCTGCAACGCGACCTGTCCCACCTATCAGCTGCTTGGGGACGAACTGGACGGACCGCGCGGGCGCATCTATCAGATCAAGCAGGTGCTCGAGGGCACACCCGCGACACCGATCACGCAGTTGCATCTGGATCGCTGCCTGACCTGCCGCAACTGTGAGAGCACCTGCCCGTCCGGCGTGGAGTACGGGCATCTGCTGGATATCGGGCGCTGCGCGGTGGAAGCGCAGGTGAAGCGTCCGGTCAGGCAGCGCTTGTTGCAGGCGCTGCTGCGCATCGGACTCAGCCACCGTACCCTGTTTGGTGTGGCGATGCGCGTCGGACGAGCGCTGCGCAGCCTGCTGCCCGCGGCGCTGCGCGCCAAGCTGCAGCCGGCACGGCCGCCAGGGCCCTGGCCGAGGCGCCTGCACACCCGCCGGGTGATTGCGCTGCGCGGCTGCACGCAGCCGGCGATGCTGCCGTCGATCGATGCCGCGACCGCGCGCGTGCTCGATGCCCTCGGTATCCAGACCCTGATCGCGGCGTCGGCCGGTTGCTGTGGAGCGATCCATCAGCATCTGAATGATCACGCCGGTGCGCTCGACCACATGCGTCGCAACATCGATGCCTGGTGGCCATTGCTATCGGCTGGCGGTGCGGAAGCGATCATCATCAATGCCTCCGGCTGCGCGGTCACGGTCAAGGAATACGGTTATCTGCTGCGCCAAGATCCTGCGTACGCCGAGAAGGCGCGTCGCATCTCGCAAGCGGCACGCGACCTGAGCGAGTATCTGCTGCCGGAAATCTGCGCGCTCAGGGCGCGCATCGCTGCACCTGCCGGGCAGCGCATCGCGCTGCAGATTCCGTGCACGCTGCAGCATGGACAGAAGCTGGCGGGCACGCTCGAGTCGCTGCTGCAGGGATTGGGTGTGCAGATGGACCCGGTGGCCGAAGCGCATCTGTGCTGTGGATCGGCGGGTACCTACTCGCTGCTGCAAAGCGAACTGTCCCGCTCGCTGCGCGATCGCAAGCTCGGAAATCTGCAGCAATCGCAGCCGCAGATCATCCTGTCGGCCAATATCGGCTGCATCGCGCATCTGCAGACCGGCACGACGCTGCCGGTATGGCACTGGATCGAGTGGCTCGATCAATCACTGCAGCCCGCGACTGGCAGTGCGTCAGGCAACCGACCATAGGTGCTGGGCCGCGTACGCGCGCCACGGCCGCCACACGTCGGCGCGCGACAGCAGTTCGGATGAGGTGCGCCGCAATCCCTCGCGCGCTTGCAGCGCGCGAATCAACGCGACATCGCCGTGCGGAAAGGCATCCGGCTCGCGCAGCTGGCGCAGCGCGATGTACTGCGCCGTCCAGTCGCCGACACCTTTCACCGCACGCAGCTGCGCGATCGCTTCCGACAGATCGCGATTCGCATCGAAGAAATGCGGATCCGCCACCACGGCCGCCGCCAGGCCGCTCAAGGTATTCGCACGGCTGCGCGGCACGCCTAAGCCCTCGAGTTCGTGTCCGGCCAGCGCCTGCGGCAGCGGAAAGACACGCGTGATCGATCCCACCGGACGCGCCATCGGCTCGCCATATTGCTCCACCAGCCGTGCCGCGATGCGCGCGGCTCCGATTACCGTGATCTGTTGGCCGAGCACCGCGCGCACCGCCAGCTCGAACCCATCCCAGGCGCCGGGCACGCGCAGACCCGGACGCGCCCGGATCAGCGGCGCCAGTGCCGGATCCCTGGCCAGATGCGCCGCGATCGCATCGGTATCGGCCGCCAGATCGAACACGCGCCGCAGGCGCGCAATGATCTTCGGCAGCGCAGTGAGCGCGGGCAAGCGGATCCTCGCGCGCAACGCCGCGGAATCGGTGGGCTCGACCAGCACCGTTCCCTGAACGCCATCGAACTGGATCGAGCGCGCGTAGCTGCGCTCAGTGACTTCCTCGAGGCCGGCAATCGCGCGCCGACGCAGGAACTGCAGCATCGCCTCCCAGTCATACGGCGGGCGGTAACGCAGCAGCAGCGTGAGTTCACCCTCCGCACCGACCGACACGTCGGGTTGACGTGCACGCCGCAGTTCACTCGGTGCGCGGTGATACAGCGACTGAAAGATTTCATTGAAACGGCGAATACTGCCAAAGCCGGACGCGAATGCGATTTCCGCCATCGGCATGCGCGTTTCGTGCAGCAGCTGTTTCGCGAGCAGCACGCGCCGGGTCTGCGCCACGCTCACCGGGGAGGCGCCCAGATGCTGCCGGAACAGGCGGCGCAGCTGTCGCTCACCGACACCCAGGCGCAGCGCCAGCGCATCGATGCTGGCGTCATCCAGTGCGCCCATCTCGATCAGCCGCAGCGCACGCGCGACGGTGTTCGACGTGCCGCGCCAGGCACCCAGGTCGGGCGCAGTCTCCGGACGGCAGCGCAGACAGGGCCGGAAGCCCGCTTCCTGTGCCGCGGCCGCCGTGGGATAGAAGATCACGTTCTTCGACTTCGGACACCGTGCCGGACAAATCGGCCGGCAGTAGATGCCGGTGGTCTTCACTGCGGTGAAGAAGCGCCCGTCGAAGCGCGCATCGCGCAGGCGTAGGGCCCGATAACAGGCGTCGTGGTCAAGGTCCATGGGGCCTGAGTCTGCGATCGGGCCAGGAAGCTGTCTAGCGGTTTTCGGACATCATTGGCGCGACATGAAAGTATCAAGCGGATTCGAGTACGCTAGGCAACTCCCACGCACCCCAACCGATAGCTTGGAGGTAACGATAATGATCGATGTCCATTACTGGACGACTCCGAACGGCCACAAGGTCACAATGTTTCTGGAAGAAGCAGGCGTGCCGTATCGCCTGTTCGCGGTCAATATCGGGGCCGGCGATCAATTCAAACCAGAGTTCCTGAAGATCTCGCCGAATAACCGAATTCCGGCCATCGTCGATAACGAACCGAAGCCAGGCGGTGCGCCGATCAGCGTGTTCGAATCCGGCGCGATCCTGTTGTACCTCGCCGAGAAGACCGGCAAGTTCATTCCATCCGATATCCGTGGCCGCGTTGAAACCCTGCAGTGGCTGTTCTGGCAGATGGGCGGCCTGGGCCCGATGCTCGGACAGAACCATCACTTCGGCCTATACGCGCCGGAGAAAATCCCGTACGCGATCGAGCGCTATGTGAAAGAGACCAATCGCCTCTACGGCGTACTCAACAAGCGCCTGGCGGATCGGGAGTTCGTTGCCGGTCCCTACACGATCGCGGATATGGCGGCCTATCCGTGGATCGTGCCGTACGAACGGCAGGGCCAGAAGCTGGAAGACTTTCCGCACCTCAAGCGCTGGTTCGAAGCGATTCGCGAGCGCCCGGCAGTGCAGCGTGCCTATGCGCGTGCCAAGGAAATCAACAGCGCCCCGACGATGAGCGAGGAAGCCAAGAAAGTACTGTTCGGACAGACCGCCGCCAGCGTTGCGCGCTAGCGGCTTGCCGGCTCGTCCCCGGCGGGCGAGCCGGCGCTGGCACGGTCAGACTTGAAGTATTTTGCCTCGTAGTGAGCGCGATCGGCTTCATCGACATAGAACGTATAGTGCCCGCAGGTACACAGCACCGAGTAGGCAGGCGGGTTCTTCAGGAAGATCGGATGCAGCTTGTCGGGATCGGTCGCTGGCGGGGGATGTCCCGGGCGGTCCATGAAGTCCATCAGGCGCTGGCAGTTGCCACAACTGATCAGTCGCAGCGGATCCTTGAGCTTGGCGGAACGGTCGAACCTTCGCATGGGCGGCGAATGGTCAGTGCATCAAAGCGACGGACCGCGTCGCCCCCGCCATCCATTCAACAGGAAGGCGACGACCAGCAGCAGTAAAACAATCGAGACAGTGAATAAATCCAAGGTTATCTCCGCCGTAGGGACTACCGTGCGAAGAATCTTGCGCTGCAGCCGGCGGACCCGGTGATAGGACGCTCTCTCAAGGAGAGTGCAAATTTGACCTACAGTGGCCCGACGTTTAGCGTGACGCCATGGAAATCGCTGACCGAGTATTCATCGTTACCGGAGGCGCTTCGGGGCTCGGGGAGGCCGTGGTCCGGCATCTCGCAGCGCGCAAGGCCAGAGTGCTGATACTGGACCTCGACGAGGCGCGCGGACGTGCGCTGGTCCAGGAACTCGGGGCGCAGACCGGATTTGCGCGCACCGACGTCGGCTCCGAGGTGGACGTACAGGCCGCGGTCGATCGAGCGATGCGCGACTTCGGAGGATTGCACGGCGCGGTCAACTGCGCCGGGATCGCTACGTCGGTCAAGGTGCTCGGCAAGGAAGGCCCGGGCAAGCTCGCCGATTTCGCGCGCGTCATCAACATCAATCTGATCGGTACCTATAACGTGATCCGGCTGGCCGCACACGGCATGAGCAGCCAGGCCCCCAACGCCGACGGAGAACGCGGTGTCCTGATCAACACCGCTTCGGTCGCGGCGTACGACGGACAGATCGGTCAGCCCGCTTACGCGGCCTCCAAGGCCGGTGTGGTCGGATTGACGCTGCCGGTCGCGCGCGAACTGGCGCGTTTTGGCATTCGTTGCGTGACGATTGCACCCGGATTGTTTGCAACCCCGATGATGGAGTCGCTGCCGCCGGAAGTGAAAGAGGTGCTCGGCAAGCAGGTACCCTTCCCCGCCCGTCTCGGTCGGCCGCACGAATACGCGCTGCTGGTACAGCAGATCATCGAGAATCCGATGCTCAACGGCGAGACCATCCGGCTGGATGGCGCGTTGCGCATGCCGCCGAAATAACCGAAGGTTCAATGCTGAATCGGGCTGTAGCCGTCGTGCTGTAGCAGCCCGATGACCCCGTCGCGACCAATCAGGTGCAGCGCGCCGACGATCACCAGGTAGTTCTTGTCGTCGCTGAGCATCTGCTCGATTCTCGGCAACCACTGGCGATTGCG
>DATMRM010000352.1:0-10236 GCA_035566155.1 Steroidobacteraceae bacterium
ATTTCTTCCGCCGCACGAACATCAACGCGCTCGGGCAGCCACGAAGCTGGACCGATCATCTGTTGTGGCACCACGCCTGTCACACGGTGGACCTGTTCCAATACCAGACCGACCAGAGGGTGTCGGAGTGTTACGCGCTACAAGGACCCGCACATCCGACACTGGGAATCGCGATGGACATGAGCATCGGCCTGAAAGTTCCGGGAGGCGCGCTCTGTACGCTGTCGCTGTCGTTCAACAACGACGGTCCGCTGGGGACATTCTTCCGATACATCTGCGATAACGGGACTTATATCTGCCGCTATGACGATCTGTTCGATGGCAAGAACAATCAGATCGACGTGTCGAGGGTGGATGTGTCGATGAACGGCATTGAGCTGCAGGACCGCGAGTTCTTTGCGGCGATTGCACAGCAGCGCGAGCCCAATGCGAGCGTCGCGCAGTGCCTGACGGCGATGGCGACGCTTGACCGGCTCGAGCGTATGCTGACGGCCAGTGCCGCCTCGGGCGCACGATCCGCATGATCATCGATTGCCACGGACATTACACGACGGCGCCCGGGGAGCTGCAGGCGTTTCGCGACGCACAGATCGAGGCGTTCAAGCAAGCCGGCGATGCCTCCTCGGTACAGGCGCCGCGCATCGGTGACGATCAGTTGCGCGAAAGCCTGGAAAAGGCGCAGCTCAAACTGCAACGCGAACGCGGCACCGATCTGACGATATTCTCGCCGCGCGCATCGGCCATGGCGCACCACATCGGCAACGAGGCTGTGAGCGCGCAGTGGACGCGAATCTGCAATGACCTGATCGCGCGTGTCTGCGGGCTCTATCCTGAAAACTTCGTTGGCGTATGCCAATTGCCGCAGTCACCCGGCGTGCCGCCGGCTCATTGCGCTGCGGAACTCGAGCGTTGTGTGCGCGATCTCGGGTTCATTGGCTGCAATCTCAATCCTGATCCTTCAGGAGGACACTGGAACTCGCCGCCGCTGACCGACAGGCATTGGTATCCCCTGTACGAAAAGATGGTTGGGCTCGACGTGCCGGCGATGGTGCACGTCAGCGCTTCCTGCAATCCCAACTTTCACGCCACCGGCGCGCACTATTTGAACGCGGACACCACCGCGTTCATGCAATTTCTGACCTCGGACCTGTTCAAGGATTTTCCGACGCTACGGTTCATCATCCCGCACGGGGGTGGCGCCGTCCCCTTTCACTGGGGGCGCTATCGGGGCCTGGCGCAGGATCTGAAACGGCCGCCACTCGAAGAACTGTTGCTCAAGAACGTGTATTTCGATACCTGTGTGTATCACCTGCCCGGTATCGAGCTGCTGTTCAAGGTCGTGCCGGTTGAGAACATCATTTTCGGATCAGAGATGGTGGGCGCCGTGCGCGGCGTGGATCCGCGCTCAGGTCATTACTACGACGATACCCGCCGCTATGTGGACGCGTTGGACTTGAGCGCGGCGGACCGTCAGCGAGTCTATGCCGGCAATGCTCGACGCGTATTCCCGCGGTTGGATGCTCGGCTCAAAGCCGCTGGCCACTAGCGATATTCGAGGCCGAGGGCCTTGAGCTGCTCACGCATCTTGTATATGTCGAGGCCCAGCTCTCCGGCGGCAAGGCGTTTGCGCTTGTCCTGTTCGTTCGCGATACGCTTTTGCGATGCTTCGCGGACCGCCGGTATCTGGCTGCGACTGACCACGACCACGCCGTCATCGTCGGCGACGATTGCATCACCGGGTTCCACCCGGGCGCCGGCGCAGACCACGGGAACGTTGACCGCGCCGAGGCTGGCTTTGACGGTGCCCTGGGCAAATACCGCTTTGCTCCAGACCGGAAATTTCATGTCGGTCAGGGTCGCGATATCGCGCACACCCGCGTCAATGATCAATCCTCTTACCCCGTGCGCGACGCATGAGGTCGCGAGCAGATCGCCAAAGTAGCCATCCTCGCACGCAGAGCTGGGGGCCACGACCAGTACATCGCCTGGCCGGCACACTTCCATCGCCACATGCAGCATCCAGTTATCCCCGGGAGGCACCAGCACCGTGACCGCACTGCCACAGATGCTGACCGGGCGATAGATCGGCCGCAGGTAGGAAGCGAGCAACCCGATGCGACCCTGTGCTTCGTGCACGGTGGCGACGCCACATTCACCCAGTGCACTGAGCTCGGCAGCGGCTGCTCGTGCGATTTCGCGCACAACGACATGCTTGCTGATGGCGGCTACTCCCTGGGGACGCGTTGCTGGCGTCGATTATAGCGATCGAATCAGGTGCCGTGATCGATGGTCACCAGCGAGCGCGTACCCGGTCCGTTGCTGTGCAGTGAGCCCGGCTCGCCCAGCGCGACGTAGAACTGCGTGATCTCATGGCGGGTGGGCGTGGACATGATCGGCACGTAGACCGTGACTTTGTCGGTGCCGCTGGGAATGCGCTCGATACGCCGGCCAAGTGAGGCGTAGTCAACGTCGGCTTTGGCGGAGGCCTCTTCGGTCCACCAGACGAAATTGAGGTCGCCCTCGGTGCTGCCGTTGCGGCGGATCACGATCCGCGCCGCCGGCTCGGTGCCGCCGACCACATAACTGGGCGCCGAAAACTCCAGCCGCGGCGGGGTGGCGGAATTCGCCGGGTCCTCCGCGTAGCCCGTGGACGCGAGCGCAGCTCCGGAAGCGGTGATCGCCTGATGATCCGCGGCCGGTGCCGCCAACGCGATTTCTTCGGCCGCAGGCGCAGCGGCACTCGGATCCACAGCTGTCGTGCGCACGCTGCGCTGCGTTGCTGTCGAGGGGCCGCGCGCACTGCCCTTGCGAGAGGAGGCCGCCGGTGGCGGAGGCAACGGCAGAGCTTCGACTGCGACGGGCGGCGCGACGGCGGGAGCCGCGCTCGGTGCATCGGTCAATGATTGCAGGTCGCGCCAGGCATCGCTCAGGCGGTTCTGAGCCTTGGCCAGTGTCGGATGCCAGTCGAACTGGTCCTGATGCTCGGCTGTGAAGGCGGCCAACCCGAGCCCGGCGACGATCACGGCGGCGGCCGCCGCGCGATGCGTCCAGGCGTTGTAGGGCTGGCCGGTCTGTAGCAGCGGTAGCGGTGGCAGGGATTCCACGGCAGAGCCGACACCCAGCTGCTGCAGCCAATCCTCGAGCGCCATCGTGCGCTGCTCGCGCGTCCACGATAGGCCGCGACGCAGCGCCCGCCAGGCCTCACCACGCATGCCCGGCGGGCGACGCGGCTGTAGGCGGCGTGCCCTGGCATCGAGTGAGGGCAGCATGTTGAACGGATGCTTGCCCGTGAGCAGCAGGTACGCGAGGCAGGACAATGCATAGATATCGTCGCGCGGATCAGCGCTCCAGCCTTCGAGCTGCTCGCAGCTCGCATACGCCGGGGTTGCCTGACGGTAGCTGTCGTCGGGCGACATCTCCGAAATCCACGGTTCGCGGGCGCGGATCACTCCACTGCCGAAGTCGAGCACGCGAACCTGGCCGATGCGCGTGATCATCACGTTGTGCGGTTTCAGGTCCGCGTGTACGACACCGCGCGAGTGCGCATGCGCAATGGCCGCACCGATGTCGCGAATGATCGCCAGCGCCTGGCGTCGCGGCAGCACGCCGACGCGCTTGACAACCTGGCTGACGCGTTCGCCGTCCAACAGCTCCATCGTATAAAACGACGCGTCACCGGCGTGATCGATGTTGTAGACATTGATGACGTTCGGATGGGACAGCAGCTGCGCATTGTGAAACTCGCGTCCCAACGCCGCCACGCTTCCCGGGCGTGCTGGATGAGGCTGAACGATCTTGACGGCAATGTAACAGTCCTCGAGACCGAGATTGACGCGGTATCGATCCACTGCCTTGTAGACCGTGGCGATGCCTCCGCGGCCTAACATTTGCTTGAGCTCGTAGCGCTCGTGCAGCACGGCACCGACGCCAATCGGCGTGATCGCAGAAACCAGTGCCGGCGGTGTGGACGGCAGCGGTGTGGGCGAGAGTGCCGCCGACGCGGGCGCTGCGGGCCGAGGCGATAGCAACCGCGTCGCGGCCGGTCCGGGCTCGCTCGGGGGCTCGCAGATCGGCGACAGCACGCGCGTTTCACGTGAGGCACTTTCCAATGCCATCACCTCCAGCATTGCTGAGGGCGGCAGAACACGCGTCGGTATCGCGTCGCGCGGCAGCGCCTCGCGTACCACCGCGGCGCTCGCCGGGGCAACGGCCCGGGTCGGTGCGGCGTTGGCACGGAACTCGCGCGTGACCGACTCTTCGGAGTAATCGTCCGGCAACGCCGAATCGTCCTCGAATTCGGCAATCGCCTCTTCATCGGACAGCGCGCTCGCGTCCGCAGCGCTGGGCTCATTGGCCGCCGGTGTCGCAGGTGGGGGCGCCAACCGCGTGATGCTGTCGGAAGACTTGCGCGTCACCGGCTTGATGACCGACATCACCTGCTCGATGCGCGCTTTGACCTTCTCGTGCTGAGCGGCGGGCATTCGTCCGAGTCGCTTGTAGCGATCGATCAGCGCGAGCAGTCGCGGCGCAGATTCCGGGCGCGAACGGCACACGGAAGAGACATCCCAGAGATAGGTCTCTTCTTTGTAGCGGCCGCTCAGCATCGAGCTCATGAGCTCTCGCAATACGTCGTCGCCGTCAAACTGCTTGCGTGTGGTGGATCCGGACATACAGTTGTGGACAATAACGTCGAGCGGCAATGCCTATAATTGCGTCGAGGTGCACGACCCCTGTCGGGAGCATCCTACCTCCGGTTGGACCACTCGGGCAGTCCTTTGCCAAAAAAGCTTGCTTGTTGCGTTCCGGTTAAACGAGGTGGCGAGATCGAGGTTGACAACGGCTCAAAGCGCGAGGAAATGACGAATAATTTCAAATGATGCCGGCGAAGTCCTACAGCACAATCTTCTCGTTCGTGGCACTCACAACACTGCAGCTACTACTGTCAAATTCGGCCGTCGCTGCCAGCGGAGATGCCTGCGGGAAACTTCCGGCGACCGGATTTGATCGGCCGCCCAATCTGCCGCGCACCGGTCGCTACGTGAATACCGAATACGGCTACTCGGTCGCAATACCGGCAGGACTCAACGGATACGTCAGCGCTGAAGGACCTGAAAGAGGATTTGGCATCGTGCTGTCGTGGAGTCCGCGCGCATTTATTCGCGTGGACGCCGCATACGATGCGTTCTTCGACATCACCTCCCAGGGTGTTCATCGCAGCGATCTGACAACGATCCGCCTGCATGACAGCGTCGTTGACGATCAGTCCGCGACGTTCAGTCTGGCGCACAAGCAAGGCGGGCGGTACGTGACGCGCCTGCGCTGCGGCACTGATCCGCAAATCTTTATTCACGATCAGGTCATCGTGATGGTGAATCGCGAAATTTATCGGCTGGAGCTGCAGACCGTACCGCAGCGCTACGATGATGATGTCAAAGTAATCAATGCGATGCTGCAGTCGTGGCAATGGCAGCGGCCGGCGGCGCGCTCTCAATGAGCTGATTGATGGCGCGGCGCAACTCTTCCTCGGTGATCGGTTTGTGCAGCAACCCCAGGCCGTGATCGGTGGTGAACTTCAGTGCCTCGGGCGAGATCTCACCGGTGGTGATCAGCGCCGGAAAGTGAGCGAAGCGACGCATGAGACGCAGCGCCAGTTCCGCGCCGTTCTCCTCGGCTCCGAGACGCAGGTCCGTGATCAGCAGATCCGGCGTGCCGTGCGTTTCGAACAATTGCACTGCGGCCTCCGGGGAGGCCGCGCTCCGAGCGTCCGCGCCCCACAGCTTCAACAACTGCGTCATGCTTTTCTGAATGTCGATTTCATCATCGACCACATAGATCTTCCGTCCGGACAGTGACACAACCCGCTCTCGGGTCGGTTCGTCCTTGCGCAACGGGCCGTGCGACTCGACCAGCTGCGACAGACGGATCGTAAAGGTCGTCCCGACCCCGACTTCGGACTCCACGGAAATGCTCGCGCCGCTGAGTTCACACAGTCGCTGGACGATCGCCAGGCCAAGTCCGACGCCTTTGCTGCGGTCACGGCCCGGATTGTCGAGCTGATAGAACTCCTCGAAGATGCGGCTGAGTTCGCCGCTCGGAATGCCCTTGCCGGTATCGGCGACGGTCATGACCGCGCTGGGTGGCGACGTGCTCGGATCGAGCGAGGCGGCGACGGTAATGCTGCCCCGCTCGGTGTATTTGATCGCGTTGTCGAGCAAATTGCGTGCGATGCGGCCCAGGGCGACCGGATCGCCAACGACACTCACCGGGCTTAGGCACTGATTGAGCGTCAGACCTTTCTCGGAGGCCGGACGCTCGAACTCGGCGCAGACACTGCGCAGCAGCTGATCGAGCGAAGTCGGCTCGCGCTCGATGGTGTAGTGCCCGCTGGACAGACGCGACAGGTCGAGCAGCCCATGCAGCAGGCTGCCCAGCGAGCGCACGATTTGATCGATGTTCGAGCCGACCTCGCGCATCGCGTCCGGGGGCGGATTGGCCGCCAGCACCGCGCTATACACCGACAAGGCGTGCAGTGGCTGGCGCAGGTCGTGACTGGCTGCGGCCAGCACGCGCGCACGCGCCAGGGCGGACTGCTCCGCCTGAGTCATTGCGGCGCGAACATCGCGATTGCGTTGCTCCAGATCGCGCACCAGCCGGTCGCGCTCGTGGCGGATCATGATCGAGCGAAGCAATAGCTGATCGCCTTCGGCGGCGACGATGAAGATCAGCGCGCAATACAGCGTCGTCAGGATGCCGGTCGGTGCCGCCTGTTGTGGGTGCAGCGCCATCCAGGTCCCGACGGCAGGCACGACGATACCCAGAGAGTAGGCGATCGCCATGTAACGCGAGGATTGAGAAACGGCGACCCCTGCCGCCGGCATGATCATCACGATGATTCCCAGCAGCGCCTGATCCAGGATTGGCAGGCGTGGCAGGAACAGCACCGCGCTCAGTCCGACCGCAAGGCCCGCCAGCCCGGCGTGGATCACGAATATGCGATGAGTGCGCTGCGGATCGATGTCATGGCCGCGTCGGAGCACGCCACGGGCGTAATGCGCCCGCATGGTTTCGACACCGATTGTCAGACCGGCCCAGCCAATGAACACGGGCGCAGGCACGAAGGGGTAGACGAAAATTCCGATGCTGATGGCCAGCACCGACTCGATCCAGGGCATTCTTTGTAGGACGCGCGCGACCAGCCCGCACATCTCGACCAGCATTTCATGGTCGGGCGTGAGCGCAGTTGTGGACTGTGCTGCCGCGTCGTCACCTTGCATGCATTACAGGGCCAATGGTCGCTCGAGCAGTCGCCATTGGCTGCCTTTGATCACGGCCTCAGTTCGGTTGCGGGCGCTCAGAGCCTGGAACACCAGGGCGATATGCTCTTTGACGGTGTGCTCGGACAGGCTCATCTCGCGCGCGATCAGTTTGGTGGGCAGACCTCGGCTCAGGCACTGCAGTACCTGCAGCTGGCGGGAGGTCAGTGCCGGCCGGGGCGGCATGTCGATGGCGGCTCGAATCAGCTGTTCGGGCAAGTACACTTTGCCCTGCAGTACCTGCTGCAACGCCTTGGTCAGTACGTCGGGCCCCAGGCTCTTGGGGATAAAGCTCATGGCGCCGGCGTCCAGACACGCGTGAATCGTCGTGGTGTCCTCCGCGCCAGAGAGCACCACCACAGCGGTCTCCGGGGCGGCCTCCTTGATGCGACTCAGCCCGGCGAGGCCGCCTTCATTCTTGAATGACAGATCCAGAAGACACAACTGTGCGTCCGGGTGCGCCGCCAGCAGATCGAGCGCTTCTGCGATCGTCGCGGCTTCGAGCGCGGCAGCTCCGGGGCAGATCGTGGTCATCAGCATGCGCAGGCCGGCGCGAAACATCGCATGATCGTCCACCAGCAAGACTTTCACTGCCCCTCCTGTCGCACTTTGCGGTACTGGATTGATTGTAGCGAGGAACCGGCGCGGTCGCGGCCCCCTCTTACGAGGGGTGTTGGAAGGCGGAGAGGATCGGCACGCTGGGCTGAACCCTACGGTAGGGATCGCTGTCACGAAGGATTTCCTATTTGGCAATTGAACAATCAGCCATCGCAGTGCACTCTTGTGCCTTGACAGAACGCAACGATGACTGCCCAGGGAGTATCTTCACCATGAAGCCAGAACCCCGCTTGAAGAGCTTGGGCGGCGTCTTGTCGTGGTTTCGCCGAAGGACCCAGGTCAGCACGAGCGAGCGGGTCAATACCCGAGTGGTCACCAATATTCGTGTCACGAACCCGTGGCACGCGGTGGCCGTCAGTGGCGGGCCGTCGTGCTGCCGCGCCTCTTTTCTGGCTCGCAGCCAGCGCTATCTGTCGACTGAGGCACCGCCGCTTCCTCTGGCCGGCTGCACGCAGCCGAAATCCTGTCTGTGCAAGTACAAACACTTCAGCGATCGGCGTGCCGGCCCACGCCGCACGACCGACAGTAACCTGTACAAGAACGCGCTATCGCCGCACAGGATTCCGAGGCTGACATTTCAGGATCGGCGCGGTTCCAAGGGACGCCGCGCCGACGACGGCCGCTGATTGTAGAATTTTCAGCTTGCGCGCCGTCGCGCAACCCAGAACCACGGTGACGCCGTGGCGGTCACTACTCCCCTGGCGCTAGCGCTACTGTACCGCGCGATCCTCATCGCGCCTAAAAGCGTGCGGCGGTTCATCCATATCATCGCAATGAGGCTCTAAGATACTGAGATGAAATTTCAAATTCGCGATTTTCTGGTGGCGCTGAGCGCCCTGACGCTGGGGCTGACGCATGCCGTGAGCACTCACGCCGACCCGGCGCCGTTCGATCTGGCCGGTCCCGACCTGACTGTTACGGTGACCCGGGACGGCAAAACGTTGCCACTCGGGGAAGTCCCCAATCTGGCGGTGGGGGACAAGGTCTACATTCATGCGGATCTGCCCGCCACCCAGTCGGCGCGCTACCTGCTGATCGCGGGTTTGCTTCGAGGCTCCACCAATCCGCCGCCGAGCGAGTGGTTTTTCAAGTGCGAGACCTGGACCAAGCCGTGCGCCCAGGCGGGTCTGACACTGACCGTGCCAGCCGACGCGCAGCAGGTGCTGTTGTTCCTGGCGCCCGAAACAGGCGGAGACTTCCGGACGCTGGTCAACACGGTACGCGGTCGGCCGGGCGCCTTTGTGCGTGCTTCCCAGGATCTGAATCAGGCCACGCTCGATCGTTCGCGCCTGGACGCATACCTCGCGTCGATCCATCAGCTCGATACCAGCGACCCGGGCCGGCTCAAGGAGGTGGCACCGCTGCTCGCGCGCAGCCTGGCGATCAAGGTGGATGACAAATGTCTGGATCGCTTGCCGGAACTGCAGGCCCCGTGCCTGATGCAGGGCAACACCGCGCTCATCCTGAACGACGGACACAGCACCTCGATCGTCGAAGCACTCACCTCAGGCCCCGCGGCGGATCTGGCGATGGAAGCCAGCTACACGCCGCAACTTCAGTACGGTTTTTACAGCCCGTACATCGCTTCGGTGCTGGACATTGCGCGCATCTTCGATTCCTTTCACATCGCGCAATACCAGTACATTCCGGCGCTCGGTACACACCGCGGCGAGCGGCTCACGCTGTCGTTGAACACGCCGCCGTCGTTTCACAACCCGAAGTCGGTGATCGTGATTGCGCTGCCGGCAGTCGAGGCCGCCCAGCGTCCGCCGCTGCACGCGGTGGACCCGAAAGAGATTTTCTGCGCCCGCAAGTCGAAACTGGTGTTACCCGTGGAGGGTGCACCGCTGGTGTTCTCGACCGCGTACGCGCATGACATGACTCTGAGCGTGGCGGGCTCAGACGGCAAGAACATCGATCTGCCGGCCAAGGCGGACGCGGAACAGGGCGGCTTCGTGGTCGATACGACCGTGCTCGGCAGCGCGGCGCTGGGTGACAGCGTGCATGCCTCGCTGCACGGGGGCTGGGGCTTCGATGACTACCGGGGCCCGGGCTTTCAGCTGGTCAACGCGCACGCGCAGACATGGGAACTCGCCAGTAAGGATCAGGCGACCCTGATCGTCGGGCGCGAAGACACGGTTCATCTGCAGGCCGGCGAGGTGAGCTGCGTCGACGGACTGATGATCCGTGACGCGGCTGGCAAGGAACTCAAGCCGGAATGGAAAGCCCTCAAGCCGACGGAGGTCGAGCTGAAACTGCCTCTGCAGGAAGTCAGACCCGGTTCGCTCACCTTGCTGGTGTCGCA
>DATMRM010000353.1:0-9235 GCA_035566155.1 Steroidobacteraceae bacterium
GAGGGAAATGACAAGGCGGTGTTCGTGATGAAGGTTCTCGGACCCTTCGATTCGTGATCCGGGACCTGCTGCGGGCGCTGGCGCTCACCGGTCCCTTGGAGCTTGCTGCGGTGGGGCTGGGTATCGTCTATGTGCTGCTCATCCTCAAACGCAATCGCCTCGGGTGGATTGCCGGGGGGATCAGTTCGGCGATCTACGTGTATCTGGCAGCCAGTGCGCGCCTGCCGATGCAGTCCACGCTGCAGGCGTACTACGTGGTGATGGCGTTCTATGGCTGGTATAGCTGGACTTCCGCGCAGCAGCGGCCGGACGGTGCTCGCATCGTGCGCTGGCCGGCGCGCCATCATCTGATGGCGCTCGCCTGCGTCGCGGTGCTGAGCCTCGTGTCCGCGCAGTTTCTGGCACGCGAAACCCATGCCGCCTGGCCCTATCTGGATTCCTTCACCACCTGGGTCAGTCTGCTGGCCACCTGGATGGTGGCGCGGATGAAGCTGGAGAACTGGCTCTACTGGATCATTGCCGATGCGATCACGGCGTTCCTGTTTGCCGCGCAGGCTCACCAGGCCAGCGCTGCGCTGTTCGTGATCTACATTGTCATTGCGATCATTGGCTTCCGCGAATGGTTGCAGAACTACCGCCTGCAGCTCGCATGAGCGCTCTGGCGCCGCAGGTGCTGGCGCATGTGCCCGGTCTGGAAGACGGGCGGCCGGCGCTGCGCCTGGAAGTGTTGGGGGGCGGCAGCGTCAATCTCGTCTATCGCGTAGACAGTCCACAGGGCCGATTTGTCCTGCGCCTGGACGGTCCGGCCTGGCGCCGCCCCGGGGTGGATCGCGCGCGTGAGCTGAGCCTGCACCGGCTAGCGGCCGCCGCGGGGATTGCGCCCAGCGTCGTTGCCGCGCTTCCCGAGCAACACGGCCTTCTGGTGACTGAATTTCACGAGGGACGCTTGTGGCAGGCGGAAGACTTTGGCAATCCGGCGTCGTTGCATCGACTGGGCGAGCTCCTGTACCGACTGCACCGGGTGCAGGCGCCGCAGATTGCTCAGTTCGATCCTCTCCAGGTGGGGCTGGGCTACGTCGGGCTGGTCCGCGCCGAGCATGCGCAGGCCGGTCGCAGCGCAATGCGGCGGCTGGAGCAGGCCTGCGAGCCGCTACGCGCGAGCGAGCGGCCGGCGGCCGTGGTGCATGGGGATCTGTCCCAGGGCAACCTGCTGGAAGGTGAGCGACTGTGGCTGCTGGACTGGGAATACGCCCAACTGACCGATCCGCTGATGGATCTCGCCTGCCTGCTAGCCTACTACCCGCAGGCCGCGCCGCATGCGGGCGAATTGCTGGCGGCTGCCGGGTTTGACGCCCGCCAGCATCACCAGGGGCTGATGGCACGCGTTGAGGTCTATCGTATGCTCACCTGGCTGTGGCACCTGGCGCGTGGTGAGAGTGTGGCCGCGCTGTCCTAAAGCCAGCTGCGAGGGCTGGTAAGCGGCAGGCGTCGCCGGCAAACTATCGCGCCCCAATCGCTACTGGAGAGACCATGCCGACTGTGCGAGTGATCGACCGCGACGGAGTGGAACGCGAATTGAACGCGCCCACTGGCTCCACACTGATGGAACCCCTGCGCGACATGGACGATGGGGTGGCGGCGATCTGCGGCGGCATGTGCTCCTGCGCCACGTGCCACGTCTATGTGGATGAGGCGTGGGTCGGAAAGCTCCCCAATCCGATGTCCGATGAGACAGACATGTTGGGTGATCTGACCAGCCGCAAGCCCAATTCACGCTTGTCGTGCCAGGTTGTCCTGAACGATGCGCTGTCGGGTCTGAAGGTCACCGTTGCGCCGGAGGAGTGATCCGTGTCGGGGCGGTGGGTATATCTGATTCTGATTGTCGCGGCCGTGCTGTCGATCGGCCGGGTCATCATGACCATCAGGAAGGCTCGCAAGCTGGCCCTGCATGACGACTGGGATTCGCAATTGGTCAAGAATCTGCGCGCCGCCGGCGGCAACGCCTTCACGCCCTACCAGGTCGACTTCTTCTTCACGCTGCCTGACGAGGCAGCGTGCGGCTCACTGCGCGGCCTGCTCGAGCCGGAAGGCTTTGCGGTGGAGTCACGGGTTGCGACGGGCGAGGCGGCCACCGGCTATTCGGTACACGCGCGCAAGCAGCTGCGTGTGACGGTGTCCGAAATGCAGGAACATTCCAAGCGCTTCCGCGCGCTGGCGGAACAATTCGGCGGCTACTACGACGGCTGGATGACGGACCCTTCCCGCACCGCATAGTGCGCGACGGTCCGGATCGGCCCTAGAGTTTCTGCGTGGTCTGCTGTTTGACCGCTTCCGCGGCCGCGCGAATCGCCTCCGGGTCGCCCAGATAGCGGCTGCCACGCGCTTGCATCGTCGCATCGAATTCGTACAGCAGAGGCACACCGGTGGGTATGTTCAGCTCGACGATGGCCTGCTCGGAGATGCCGTCCAGCATTTTGACCAGGGCCCGCAGACTGTTGCCGTGCGCAACCACCAATACGTGCTGGCCGCGCGCCAGGTGCGGTGCAATGCGCGCGCTCCAGTAGGGCAGTACGCGTGCCAGGGTGTCTTTCAGCGATTCGGTGGCCGGCAGGTCGTTTGGATCGACGTCGGCGTAGCGGTGATCAAAGCGCGGATGACGCGGATCGTCGGCGCTCAGCGGTGGCGGCGGGATGTCGTAGCTGCGGCGCCAGATCTTCACCTGGGCTTCACCGTGACGCTCGACCGTCTGAGTTTTGTTCAGACCCTGTAACGCGCCGTAGTGACGCTCGTTCAGCCGCCAGGTGCGCTCGACCGGCAGCCACAGCAGATCCATCACCTCGAGCAGCAGCCATTGGGTGCGGATCGCACGCTTCAGCACCGAGGTAAAAACCATCTGCGGCACGATGCCTTCGCGCAGCAGTTCGCGGCCTGCCTGCTGCGCTTCCTGGCAACCGGCCTCCGACAGATCGACGTCGGTCCAGCCGGTGAACAGGTTCTCGACGTTCCAGATACTCTGACCGTGGCGAACCAGTACGAGCTTTCCAGGCACGGCTTAGCTCCTCAGGGGTTTACAACAGGCTGACAAGCGTCTTGTGGCGAGCGCCCGCCAGCGTCTCCAGCGCCTCGACCGCCACCGTCAGTGCGGCGAAATCCGGCGTCGCCAGTGAGCGCACATCGCGCAGCATTTGCTGCCAGCGCTCGAGCGCAGGATCGGCGCCCGGGGCGCGCGCGCGCTGTCCTCGCCCTGCGTGCGGCAGCACCCCCGCGCTGATCTTCAGATGTGCGGCGAGCGCGGCCGCCTGCAAACGCGTCTGTGCGGCACGCTGCCAGTCGCCGCTCGCCGGCAGCTGTTCGATCGCACCGTGCAGCCAGTCCAGTCCGAGTCGGGCGCTCAGGCCAAAGTGCACGCCGGCCACGGTGCGCGCCTTGGCGCGCGCGCGCGCGGCCAGCTGCACCAGGTCCGGTGCCACCCGCAGCGCTTCGAGCGCCGCCAGGTTCTCGGCCAGCTTGGTGGGCAGGCTCTGAGCAATGTATCGCCGGCTGCGGGCCAGGTAGCGCTCGCGATCCAGCCCTTCGAGCGCTGCGGGTGTGATGTGCGCGAATTCGCGGATCGCAGGTTGCAGCCGTGTCACCGAAACACCGACCTCGGCGTACTCACGGCGACGCGCCAGCAGCCAGAGCGTGTAGTGCGTCAGATAGCGGCTGGTATCCAGCAGCGCATCGTACTGATCGTCGGTCTTGACGCGCCCGTCGAGGGCTTCGATCTGCGCCCACAGTGTGCGCAGGTCCGCGCTGTCGCGCGCGATGGTATAAGCGCGCGCCACCGCTGCGGCATCGGCACCGCTCTGCTGGCCGCTTTGCATCAGCAGCGTCGGACCCACGCGGTTGATGATGCTGTTGGTGGTGGTGGTGATGATGATCTGGGTGCGCAGCCGATGTCGCTTGATGCGATCGGCAAAGCGCTTGCGCAGCGCTTGCGGGAAATAGCGTTCCAGTTCGCGCGCCAGGTACGGATCGGTGGCACTGCCGGTCTGCGTCAGTGCTCGGTTCATGGCGATCTTGCCGTAGGCGAACAGCAGTGCCAGTTCCGGCCGTGTCAGTCCGCGCCCCTGCCGGCGCCGCTCCTCCAGTTCCTCGTCGGTCGGCAGGAACTCCACCGCGCGATCGAGTTCGCCGTAGCGCTCCAGCCAGCGCAGCATCTGTCGATGCTCGTTCAGATGCTCGGCAGCACCACGCTCCATGAGACTGAGGGCTTCGCTTTGCAGGTAGTTGTTACGCAGCACGAGCTGCGCCACCTCATCGGTCGCATCGGACAGCAAGCGGTCGCGCACCGTGCGTGGCAACGCCCTTTCCCCCGGCGCGTCCAGCAGGATCTTCAGATTCACCTCCACGTCCGAGGTGTTCACGCCGGCGGAGTTGTCGATGAAGTCCGGATTGAGCTTACCGCCGCCGGCTGCGTACTCGATGCGACCTCGCTGCGACAGACCGAGGTTGCCGCCTTCGCCAATGACGCGCGCACGCACCTGACGGCCATCCACGCGCACCGCGTCGTTGCCGCGATCGCCGATTTCGCCGTTGCGCTCATCCGAGGCCTTGACGTAGGTGCCGATACCGCCGTTCCAGATCAGATCCACCCGCATGCACAGGATCGCGCGGATGATTTCCACCGGGCTCGCGCGCTGCTGCGTCAGTCCCAGCAGTTCGCGCACTTGTGCTGACAGCGTGACGCTCTTGACGCTGCGCTCGAAGATAATGCCGCCCCGGGACAGCAGGCGCTGGTTGTAGTCGTTCCAGCCGGAGCGCGGCAGCTTGAACAGGCGTGCACGCTCGCGGTAGCTGCGGGCCGCATCCGGATTCGGATCCAGGAACACATGCTGGTGATTGAATGCCGCCACCAGCCTGAGCTGGCGCGACAGCAGCATGCCATTGCCGAACACATCGCCGGACATATCGCCGATGCCGGCCACCGTGAAGGCCTCACGCTGGATATCGATGTTGAGCTCGCGGAAGTGACGCTTGATGCACTCCCAGGCGCCGCGCGCGGTAATGCCCATTTTCTTGTGGTCGTAGCCGCTGGAGCCGCCCGAGGCGAACGCATCGCCGAGCCAGAAGCCGTAGTCGGCCGAGATCGCATTGGCGATGTCGGAGAAGGTCGCTGTGCCTTTGTCCGCCGCGACCACCAGATACGGATCGTCGCCGTCGAGCCGGTGCACGTCGGGCGGCGCGAGCACGCGAGCGCTGACGATGTTGTCGGTGATATCGAGCAGGCCACGGATGAAACTGCGGTAGCACTCGATCACTTCGCGCTGCTGCTGTTCACGTGCCGCGCGCGGCGGCAGACGGCGTGCGACGAAGCCGCCTTTGGCCCCGACCGGCACGATGACGGTGTTCTTGACGTGCTGCGCTTTCATCAGGCCCAGCACTTCAGTGCGGAAATCCTCCGGTCGCTCGGACCAGCGGATGCCACCACGGGCGATCGGTCCCTTGCGCAAATGCACGCCCTCGACGCGCGGACCGTGCACGAAGATCTCGAACGCCGGACGCGGCACCGGCAGGCCGGGAATCTTGCTCGGATCGAACTTCATCGACAGCCATGCCCGCGGCCTGCCGTCCGCGTCACGCCGGAAATAGTTGGTGCGCAGCGTTGCCAGAATCACCGCCAGAAATGCCCGCAGAATGCGGTCTTCGTCTGGACTGACCACCGCTTCGATCGCACGCCGGATGCGCTGCTCGAGCACGCCGGCGCGGGCCGCCGAGCCCCGCACCTGACGCGGATTCAGCCGCTGCTCGAACAGTTCGCACAGATCACGCGCGGTGGCGGCGTGCGCGCCGAGCACCCGCTCCATGTAGCTCTGGCTGAACGGAATGCCCGTCTGCAGCAGATAGCGGCAGCAGGCCCGCAGCACCGTCACCTGACGCACCGTGAGCGCTGCGCCGATCAGCAGCCGGTGAAAGCCATCGTCGTCAAGCTCGCCGGCCCGCACCGCGCGAAATGCGGCGATCAGCTCATAGGCAACGCTGGCCACTTCCACGCGTCGCAGCTCGTGGTGTTCGAGCTCAAAGTCCTGCACCCACGCGGCGGAGCCATCGGGCCAGCTCAGGCGATACGGCCGCTCGGCGATGACCCGAAGGCCGAAGTGCTCGAACGTCGGCAGTACCTCCGAAACCGACAGCGCTTCCTCCCTGCGCAGGATGCGCAGATGCAGACGCTGCTGGCGTTGCTGGGGCGGCCGATACAGCCGCAGCTGCATCTTTTCCACCGCGGCATCCACACCCTGCAGGTCGGTGATGTCCTCGACCGCGAGCGCGGCATCGACGTCCTGCCGGTAGGAGTCAGGGAAAGCGGTCGCATAGCGGCGCTCCAGCAACGCGGCCTGCGCCTCGCCAAAGCGCGCCTGCAGGGCGGTACGCAGCCGGTCGCGCCACGACACCAGTGCGGCGGCGATCGCCTGCTCCAGCTTCAGCTCGTCGATCCGCGGGTTGCTGAGCGCGTCCACACGCACCACCACATGCAGTTGCGCCAGCGGTGAGTCAGTGATGGACAGCGCCGCATCGATCTCGCTGCCATGGCAGGCCGAACGCAGGATCGTTTCGATGCGCGCCTGCGCGGCCGGATCGCAACGCTCGCGCGGCAGATAGACCAGGCACGACCAGAAGCGCCGGAATTCATCGCGCCGCATGATCAGGCGAACGCGCGCCCGATCCTGCAGTATCAGCACCGCGCGCGCACAGCGGATCAGATCCTCGACACTCGCCTGCAGCAGTTCATCGCGCGGCAGCGTCTCGAGGATGCTCACCAGACGCTTCGCATCGTGGCTGTTGGGCGCGAAGCGGAACCTCTCGATGACGCGCTTCATCTTGTGCCGCAGCCAGGGCACGTGGCGCAGGTCGGCACGGTAGGCGCTGGTGGCCCACAGGCCCAGGATGCGCGCTTCACCGATCACACGTCCCGCGGCGTTGAAGCGTTTCACGCCGATATAGTCCAGATAGCCCGCGCGATGCACGGTCGAGCGATGGTTGGCCTTGGTGATGATCAGCAGATCGCGCGAGCGCAAGGCGCGACGAATATTGGCGGTCACCGCGCCCGGGGCGCGCGCGCCGGGCAATCGACGGCGCAGCAACCCCAGCGCGGTGTGCGGCACCGGCGCCAGTACCGGTCCGTTCGACCCCGGCGCGATGCGGCTCTCGCGATAGCCCAGGAACGTGAAGTGATGATTCTCCATGTACTGCAGCAACGCGCGGCTCTCGGCGATCACATCGGCGAACAGCGGCGGCGGATTGCGGCTGATGTCGTTGCACAATTTCAATACCGAATTGCGCATGCGCATCCAGTCGTTGAATGCGTGCCGCACGTCCAGCAGCGTCGACAACAGTCTGCGGCGCAGGTGCTCGCAATCGGCCTCATCGCTGATGCGATCGATGCGCCAGTATTGCCAGGACTCGCGCACGCCGCCGCTTTCCTCCGGCGCTACATCGATCTCCGGTTGCAGGGACCTGACGTGGCCGGCCGCATCGCGGCGCAGCCGCAGGATCGGATGCACGATCACCTGCGGCGACAGGCTGAGCTGCGACAGCGACATGCTGAGCGAATCCACCAGGAACGGCATGTCTTCGACGATCAGCTCGATGACCGAGTAGGAGCCATCGCCACCGGGCGGCGCGGCCGTGACGCGCAGCAGCGTCTGATGGCGTCGGCGCCGTGTACCGAACTCCAGTTGCGCCGCGCAGGCGCGCCGCAGCTCGGCCTCATCGAGCGTGCGCCATTCCTCGCTCGGCACCGAGGTGCGCCACGCACGCAGCAGCGACGTGGTCAATCTGGTGCGGCTGATGCGGGACGGTGCGCCGTCCGCGCTCACTCCGGTTGCTCCAGATCAGCGATGACTGCCGCCAGAAATCTCACAGCTTCACCCCCCGTGACGACACGGTGGTCGAATGTCAATGATAACGGCATCCGCAGGTGAATCTCGATTCGGTCCCCAACCGCAACCACATCCGGGCGCACGCGCCCGGTTCCCAGGATCGCAACCGCGGGCGGCACGACCACCGGTGTCGCATAGCGACCGGCCATGGTGCCGAAGTTCGACAGCATGAAAGTGAAATTGCGCAGTTCCTCGCCGCCGATCGTGCGATCACGCGCGGCGCGCTTGAGCCGGTCCAGATCCTCGCGCAGTTGCGACGGAGTGCGCTTCTGCACCTGCCTGATGACCGGCACCAGCAGTCCGTCGCTGGTATCCACGGCGATGCCGACATCGATGTGCTCGAACAGCGTGCGGCTCTGGGATTGAGCGTCGAACCACGCGTTCAACACCGGCTCGGCGCCTACGCCTGCGGTGATCGCCCGCAGCACGCGTCCGGTGTAGTCGCTGCGTGCGCTCCAGGCATGCAGATCGGCGTCGTCGAACACCGAGCATTCCATGACGCTATCGCGTGACAGCGCCATGCTCTGCGCCATCGTGCGTCGCAGGCTGCGAAGTACTTCCACATCTCCGGTTTCATCGGGCGATCGACGCGGGGCGGCCGGATGCATCTTGCTGCCGGCGGTGCGCGCTGGCAGTCCGACGGCCATCACGTCATCGAGCGTGATCAGTCCATTGCGCCCGGTGCCGGTCAGACCGGTGAGCTCCACACCGAGGCTGCGTGCGAGCGCACGGGCGGCCGGCACGGCGCGAACGCGCGCGGCGAGGGCGGCATGTGCCGCATTCAGCGCCGCACTGTTGACATCCTCTGCGCTCGCCACCGGCATGTGGCCGACCACGGTTCCGGAGTCCGGGGTCGGTGTGTCGGTTGCAAATTCGACCAACGGGGCTCCGATCTCCAGTCGATCGCCCGGTGCGGCGTGCAGCCGGGTGATGCGACCGCTCATCGGCGAGGGCACTTCGACCACCGCCTTGGCGGTCTCGACCGAAAGCAGCGGCGCATCCACTTCAATGTGATCGCCGACCTTGACGTGCCAGCGCAGGATCTCGGCTTCTGACAGACCCTCGCCCAGATCGGGTAGTTTGAAGACGCTCACCTGGTATCGCCCTTCGTTAGTCAGCGAGCGTGTCACGGATGCCACCGACGATGCGCGCCACGCTCGGAATGTAATCGTGCTCCAGCCGGTACAGCGGCATGATCGTGTCGTAGCCGGTCACACGCCGAATCGGTGCCTGCAGATCGTACAGCGCGTGCTCGGTGACGGTGGCCGCGATTTCGGCGCCGACACCGCCCGTGCGGGGGGCCTCATGCACGATCA
>DATMRM010000354.1:0-6230 GCA_035566155.1 Steroidobacteraceae bacterium
GTTGGTACGTCCCGCCCCAGAGTGCAACCTGCCCGCCATCTGTGGTGTTCGTGTTCCCCGGTTCGGGTGGAGTCCTCTTCGAGCAGTTTGACGAGCTCGCTGCTCGCTAACCCTCCAAGCGTGGTCGCCGAGATGAACGCATCGGATGAGACCGACACCCTTCAGCGTATGCAGGCTCTCTGGCGCACCGTACTGAACCTGCAGAGTGTGGGTCCAGACGACAACATATTTGACCTTGGCGCAGATTCCGTAGCCGTGGTCCGCCTGGTTGCAGCCGTTGCCAAAGAGTTTGAGGTGTCACTTGCTCCACGAGACATTTACGCATCCGTGACGCCGCGGCGGGTGAGTTCGATGCTGCGCGTCATTGTGCGCGCAAGACTGCGCTACAGCTACATGACGAGGCTGCCGAATGGACTTGCGATCCGCTGCCCGTCTGCTGCGGGCGCTCGCGCGCAATTCGACACCGTGTTCCGTCAAAGACACTACATGCGTCATGGCATCGTACTCCCCGCGCGCGCGGGAGTGCTAGATCTTGGCGCTGGAATCGGTATGTTCTCGATGTTCGCGGCGCTTGAAGCCCCCCTCGCGAGCATCGTTAGCGTGGAAGCTTCGATACCGCAGTTCGAAATGCTGAAGTTCAACCTTGTGGACGTGAGCGACAATGCTGTCGCGCTCAACGCCGACGGCAGGGTATCAGTCTGCTCGCTGTCGGACACACTTCAGGCAGCTTATGAGCACCTGCGCGGCAATGGGCTTGCGGCCGTGGATCTGCTGCGAGTCGATCTGAACTGGGCAGGAGCAGCCCTGCTCCTCGGCTTCAAATCCAATCAATGGGAGCGGATCCACCAGGTGGTAGCCGATGTTTCCGACAAGGATATCCTAGGAGTTTGCCACACCCTTGAATCCCAGGGATTTCGCATCCGCGTTGATCGCTCAGCGCCGGGAGCTGGTGCCGTCTCAGTTTATGGCGTCAGAGTCTCCTATGCCGAGCACACCTGACGCAAACGACCTAAAGGTACCCAGCGTTGAGTGCCACACGAGCAGGGCGTGTTCGTATGATCAGGCTTCTTGGGCGGATCGCTGGATCGGTGATGGCCTTGAAAAAACTGCCATACGAGAAACGTATAGAAATGGTGCAGCGACTGCCCTACTTGTGTCGTCCAGGTCGCCGTTTCTGCGGCGCTGTCCTTGAGGGTGGCCGACATCTTAAATTCATCTGCGGACCTCTATTCCTTTCATCTGGTTGCGATGTAGTCTCCAGATGAGTCATGCAACAGTGTGACTCATCGAAGTTGCACGTCAGTGTAGGGGAACCGATGGACGACAACAGCGAAGTTGCGGGCAAGGAGCCAGGCGTCGGCGTAGTGCGCGCGCCAAGAATTTCGAAGCTTTCGGCACCATCGGCGCCGTCGGCCAGCCCGACGATTATCTCGATCAATCCGTTCAAATGCAGAGTTTGGGCACTCCATGACCGACTCGATGACTACGTCAATGAGGAGTCGTGCAAGGCCGAGATAGAGAGTTTTGCCGCTCACGGCCAGTTGGTTCCAACACTGGGACGAGCGTTGCGAAACGACCCCGACTACGACGTGGAAATTATCTACGGGGCCCGAAGACTTTTTGTAGCGCAGCACCTGGGCGTAGCCCTCAAAGTAGAGTTGCGTGAGATGTCCGATCGGGAGGCGATCGTTGCCATGGACATCGAGAACCGTCATCGGAAAGACATCAGTGCATACGAGCGCGGAAGGACCTACCAGCGCTGGCTGCGAGCGATGCATTTCGCGTCGCAGGACGACATCGCTCGCGCCCTCAACGTCTCGTCATCTCAGGTGTCTCGCCTGCTGAAACTCTCTCAGCTGCCCTCGGTCATCGTCGCCGCGTTTGCGAGTCCCCTGGATATCCGTGAAGGCTGGGGAATCGAGCTATACCGAGCGTGGCACGAGAAGGGCCTGCAGGGACTGATGGCGCAGAGGGCACGCGCCATAGCCGAGCGAGTCCCCCGGCTGAGCGCCGCTGAGGTCTACGAAAGACTGCTCGCACCACCGGGAGGTGGGCTGGTGATACGGGCCCAGCGTCGTGACGAAGTGGTACGCAGTGCCGAAGGTGCGCTGCTGTTCCGCATTCGCCATCAACGCAAGGTGGTGGCCCTGCTAGTCCCGGCAGCATCGATCGTTCCAAAGAATCTGGACAGGGTGCGCCGTGCGTTGAGCGAAATCTTGCAGGACGTAAGTATGTAAGCGATTGAAGATGTGGACGATTATGCAGATTCGACAGCGACAACGGTGAACTGATTCACTCAATCGCTTGATGAGACGACTTGAAGCGATCCGGCGCGGGCCGATCGGTAATCGTTGGCCTTCGGCTCAAGCAGGCTACCTTTGTCCAGATGCAGAACTCGCGAGGCATAGACGGCCGCGAGCGGGTCATGAGTAACCATCAATATCGTCTTGCCGTGGCTGCGGTTCAGCATTTGCATGACTTCCATAATCCCTTTGGCACTCTCGCGGTCGAGGTCGCCCGTCGGCTCGTCGCACACGAGCAACAACGGGTCGGACACCAGGGCACGCGCAATCGCTACACGCTGCTGCTGGCCGCCGGACAGTTCCGAAGGTCGGTATCCCGCACGATCAGTCAGTCCGACCGCCTGAAGAGCCACGCGGGTCCGCTGCCTACGTTCAGCGCGGCTGAGCTTCGTCAGAAGCAGCGGCACTTCGACGTTGCGTTGCGCAGTCAAATTGGGCAACAGATTGTAAAACTGAAAAACGAATCCGATATTGCGAGCACGCCAGACAGCGAGCTCGTCACCGGACAGGCGATCGAGGCGGCTCCCGTTGACGACAATCTGACCTCCAGTCGGGCGATCGAGTCCTGCGATGAGGTTTAGCAGCGTTGTCTTGCCTGAGCCTGAGGGACCCATCAAGGCAAGGAATTCACGTTGGTCAATCGAAACGCTGACTCGCTGAAGCACTTCGATGTCGTGTGATCCGCGGCGATAGCGCTTCACGACATTGGTCGCCTGTACCAAGCAAATCATTGGTTTCATATCCTCGCGCGTCACGAGAAGCCTTGACCTGATCGATAATCCGAGGCAGAAAGGAATCGAGCGTTCCCAGAAAGCCGTCGGGATTGTCTACAAATACCGCATGACCAGCAAGAGGTACGCTTTGAACGCAGCACACGGGATTGGCTTCTGCCATCTTTGCAGCGGCCGCTCTGGATAGAATCGCCGAACCCTCACCACGGACGAGGAGGCAGGGGCATCTGATGGATCTGAACAGGTTCCATATCAGTTCTTCGTTGTCCGGGATCTGCTCTTTTCCCATCGCCCAGTCGCATTTGAGGGAATAGCCGCCGCTATCGTCTCGGCACAGCGCGTGTGATGCGAGTGCCTGCAACAACGAGTGAGCCGCCAGCGGCAGCCGTTCCCGCAGCACATCGGCGTAGTCATCGATGGACGTGTATCGCCAGCGCTGGCTTGCGAAGGTCCTGCGAACATGTGCGGTCATGCTGGTGTCCATCTCAGGGCCGCCGTCAACCAGCACAACGGCACGAACCATCTGCACATGCGAGGTTGCAAGATGAATCGCAACTTGCGCCCCGAGCGAATGCCCCACAAGAATGACGTTCCGTGCAAAGAACGACTCCAGTACGACGGCGACGTCAGCTGCATGCGTCGAAGTGGCATAAGCCGATGTGGGTCCGTGGTCGGAGTCACCATGCCCGCGCAGATCCACTGTCACGACGGATCCGTAGTGCAGGATATCGGGAAGCACATGATTCCAGATGTAGCGTCCATCCCCGAATCCGTGGATGAGCAGCAACGAAGGCGCTTCACTGCCCCATTGCTGCGCGTGCAAACACAGCTCTGGGCAGTGAGGCAGTTCAACCCGCCTGGCGAATGTGTTCATGTGCGCCAACAGACTCGAATGTACACGCGAAGCCTACTATATTCGCGTGATCTCACGCAGCATCACTTAGAGAAGGAGCGACCAAGGTGAGAATCAGCAGCGTGCGCCTCGACAACTCCGCGGAGCAAGCCATGGTTGTTCGCGCGCTTCATTCACCGCGCTCAATGCCGGGTGAGCTGATACAGGAGTTGTTTGAGCAGCAGGTGGAGCGCACCCCGCACGCCGTGGCGCTGACCTGCGCCGGCGCGACGTTGAGTTTTGCGGAGCTCAATGAGCTTGCAAATCAAATAGCGTGGCATCTGAGAGCGCAAGGCGTTGGCGCTGATCAGGCGGTGGGCCTGTGCGTCGGACGCTCACTGGAGATGGTCGTGGGGATCCTGGGGATACTGAAGGCGGGCGGAGCATACGTGCCGCTCGAGCCAGCTCATCCCGTGCAGCGGCTGGCATTTATGCTTGCAGACTGTGCCCCGAGGGTGGTGCTGACGCATGCTTCGGCGCGCGCCGTGCTCGAGACGGTCACGCGTGGGCTGCATCACCAACCAATGTTGCTCGATCTGGACACCGAGCTGTGGCGCGAGCAACCCAACTCGAACCCGCCGGCGGAAAGCATCGGATTGAGCGGCAGGCACCTCGCGTACGTGATCTACACCTCAGGCTCCACGGGTCAGCCCAAGGGTGTCATGGTCGAACATCGCAATGTGATCAGTCATTGGCACGCACTAGAGCAGCTGTACCGTCATCCGTTTGATTGCCGGCGTATCGGCGTCAATGCGGCGTTCACATTTGACGTGTCGGTCCAGCAAATCGTACAGCTGCTTTCGGGATGTACGTTGTTCCTCATACCTGAAGCTTTACGCCGGGATGCCGGCAAGCTGCTCGACTTCATCGAGCGCTACCAGATCGAGGGCATTGATTGCACGCCGTCACAACTCAGAGCCTGGGTGGCTGCAGGTTTGCTGCAACGTACTGCATCAGCGTTGCGCACGGTGCTGGTAGGTGGCGAGTCACTTGAAGCCGCACTCTGGAGCCGCCTGCGAGAGTGCCAGTCGATAACGTTCTATAACGTCTATGGCACTACCGAGTGCACGGTGGACAGTACGGCAGCCCATCTGCGGGATGCGTCCGCCGCGTCGCAGATCGGGCGTCCCTTGAATAACAGCGGCATCTACATATTGGACGCTGAGCGCAGTTCTGTTGCCATCGGCGTGGTGGGGGAGATTTATATCGCGGGGGCTGGTGTTGCACGCGGCTACCTCAATCGACCTGATCTGACTGCCGAGCGCTTCTTGCCTGATCCCTTCAGCAACGATTCTCAGGCATTCATGTACCGGAGCGGTGATTTGGGGCGCTGGTGCGCCGATGGCTCCATTGAGTATCTAGGCAGAACCGATCAGCAGCTGAAGATCCGCGGCCACCGCGTCGAGCTCGGCGAGATCGAGGCGCGTTTACGCCAGCACGACGCGGTGTGCGATGTTGCTGTGCTCGCGCGCGAGGATTCAGCCGCTGACAGGCGACTGGTGGCCTACTGGACCGCTAGCGACCCGCAGCTTTCGTGTGATCCTGAGGCGCTGCGCGAACACATGGCGGGGTATCTGCCGGACTATATGGTGCCTGCAGCGTTCGTACGCATGCCGTCCTTTCCGCTCACGCCCAGCGGTAAGCTCGATCGCCGGGCGCTGCCGGCACCGCAACTCGAGGACCATACTGCGCGCTCGTATCAGGCGCCACAGGGAGAAATCGAGCAGACACTGGCCTCTATCTGGCAGGAACTGCTCAACATCGAGCGCGTCGGCCGATTCGACAACTTCTTCGACCTCGGCGGCCACTCCCTGCTGGTCATCCTGGCGCTAGAGCGAGTTCGCGTCCGGCTCGGTCTTGCACTCTCTCTGTCGTCCATGTTTGAACACCCGACGCTTGCATCGCTATCCAACTTTGTCGTGTACCAATCATGCGCAGCGGCAACGGCGAGCAGCAATGCTGGGGGCGCGAAAGGGGACCAATATGACTAGCGCGCAAGCGTTGTTGTCGCGCCTGCGCAGCAAGGGAGTGGAACTGTGGCTGCGAGGCGCGGAGCTGATGTATGAAGCGCCCGCTGGCGCTTTGACTGGCGGCGAGGTCGACGAACTTTGCTTACGTAAGGCGGAACTGATTCATCAGCTATCAACGATGACCGATCTGACTGCGCCGGAGGAGATCACGTCAGACGCGGAGCGCGCCAATCTGGCCCCGCTCTCTTTTTCGCAGTTACGGCTATGGTTTATGGCGCAGATGGAAGGCGGAGACACGGCGTATCACATATCGCTGGGCGTAAGGCTCGGTGGG
>DATMRM010000355.1:0-5087 GCA_035566155.1 Steroidobacteraceae bacterium
CCTGGGGCAGCGTCACCAGCAGTCCGTCCGCTCCGCCCGGATTGGTGCTCGAGGCGCTGGAGGAGGTCGTGGTCGTGATATCGGTGAAGGGCAGCTTCGCTTCGTTCAGGGCGTGACGGAAGCTCTGCTCGTAGCTATCGAGCAACTGGGTCACCGCACCGGTCAGATCCACCTGATAGAGAAGATACAGTCCGCCGCGCAGATCCAGCCCCAGCGGCATGGCCTTGAGTCCGAGGTTGCGCATCCAGGCCGGCGCGCGTGAGGCGTAGGCCAGGGCCGAGCGATAGACCTCGGACATCGTCGACTCGACCGTATCGCGCGCCTTGAGCTGCGCGGCCACGTCGTCAAACGCCAGGACCAGTCGGCCGTCGTCGATGAAGTCGCGCTTGATGGTGATCTGCTGCTTGTGCAGCAGATCCTCGATCGACTGCCGCGCGAACTCGTCCATCGGCGCGTGACTCTTGCGCTCGACCTGCAGTGCCAGGTCGCGCTGGAACACGTTGGGCAAGGCGAACAGTGTTCCGATCAGCAGCACGACTACGATCAGTGCGTATTTCCAGCGCGCGAATTCCAGCATAGGTCGAAGCTCTTCGGCTCAGGCGCTCTTGAGGGTGCCCTTGGGCATCAGCTGTGCGATCTGACTCTTCTGTACTTTAATGCGCACGCCATCGGCGATTTCGAGGGTGATGAACGTATCGTTGACTTCGATTATGCGACCGAGGATACCGCCGGTGGTCACGACTTCATCTCCACTGGCCAGCCGCGACAGCATCGACTGCTGATCCTTCATGCGTTTCTGCTGCGGGCGGATCAACAGGAAGTAAAAAACTGCGACAAACACCACCAGAATGATGACGTTGGGGCCCAAGCCGCCGCCGCCGAAACCGCCCCCTGGGGTCTGGGCGTATGCGTCGCTGACCAGTAAATTCATGCTCGCCTCTAAGCTACCGCCGGCAAAGGGGGGCGCATTATGCCACAGGCGTCCCGATCCGCCGGGGCACCGCCAAGACCCGCGCGGCCAGCTGCGCGAAGCGGCCCTGCGCAATGGCCGCCCGGATCTCGCGCATCAGATTCAGATAGAAATGCACGTTGTGAAGCGTCGCCAGACGCACTCCCAGGATTTCCTTACAGCGATCCAGGTGTCGCAGGTAGGCGCGCGAATAGCGCTGGCAGGTCGAGCAGCTGCAGCTGGGATCGATCGGACCGGTATCGCGTTGATGCACTGCATTCCGGATATTGATGGTCCCGGTGGCGGTAAACAGATGCCCGTTGCGGGCATGACGGGTCGGCATCACGCAATCAAACAGGTCCACCCCGCGCGCGACCGCGGCCACGATGTCCTGCGGATAGCCAACACCCATCAGATAGCGTGGCCGATCCGCCGGCAGATGCGGACCCAGGCATTCCAGAATCCGCAGTCGCTCCTCCTCGCTCTCTCCCACCGCCAGTCCGCCGATCGCGTACCCGGGAAACGCCCGCTGTGACAGGGCCTCGACCGATTCGAGCCGCAATGCCTCGTACATGCCTCCCTGCACGATGCCAAACAGATGGCCCGGCGGCTCGTCGCGGTAATAATGATCATAGCTTCGCACCGCCCAGCGCATCGAACGCCGCATGGACTCGCGCGCGTGCTCCTGCGTCACCGGATAGGCGGTGCATTCATCGAACGCCATCGCGATGTCCGAGCGCAGCACGCGCTGCACGTCCATCGAGTCCTCAGGACTCATGCGGATGCGCTCGCCGTCCACCGGGGAGTGAAAGCTGACACCGCCTTCATCGATCTGTCGCAGCCCGGTCAGACTGAAGACCTGAAAGCCGCCTGAGTCCGTGAGGATCGGGCGCTCCCAGCCCATGAAGCCATGCAGACCGTCCCGATGCAGTCCGACGATCTGCGCTCCGGGGCGCAACATCAGATGAAAAGTATTGCCGAGAACGATCTGCGCACCGAGCGCTTCGAGCTCCTCGGGAGTCAGCCCTTTCACGGTGCCGTAGGTGCCGACCGGCATGAAGCTCGGCGTATCGATATATCCGTGCGGCAACTTGAAACGCCCCAGTCGCGCAGCGCCATCCCGTGCACTGACCTCGAAACCCAGCGCGCCCCTCACGGCCACACCAGCATGGCATCGCCGTAGCTGAAGAAGCGATACTGCTCGCGCACGGCATGGCGATACGCGGCCAGCACCGCGTCGCGGCCAGCAAATGCCGCCACCAGCATCAGCAGGGTGGATCCGGGCAGATGAAAATTGGTCAACAATGCATCGATCACTTGAAAATGAAATCCTGGGTGGATGAACAACGCCGTGTCCGCCTGCACGCTTGCCAGCGTCGATCCTGAGTTTAAGGCGGCCGATTCGAGTGCGCGCGCCACCGTGGTCCCCACCGCGATCACTCGATGCCCGGACGCGCGGGCGCGGGCGATGGCGGCCACGGCCGCCTCCGGCACCGCGTAGCGCTCGCTATGCATGCGATGCTCGGTGAGCGATTCGCTGCGCAGCGGCTGGAATGTGCCGGCGCCTACATGCAGTGTGATTGTCGTGCGGTCGATCCCGCGAGCGGCCAGAGCCGCCAGCAGCACCTCGTCGAAATGCAGGCTCGCAGTGGGCGCAGCGACCGCACCGGGTACCCGGGCCAACAGGCTCTGGTAGCGCTCACGATCGATCGCGGTCGGCTCCCGATCGATGTAGGGCGGCAACGGTACCTGGCCGTAGGATTGGAAAAACGCCACGGTTTCCCCAGGCAATTCGATTTCCCAGAAGGGTTGCTGGCGCTGCCGGATGCGCACCGTGCCACCGTCGGTCTCGAGCACCGCTCCCGGCCGCACGGACTTGCTGTCGCGTATCTGGACCAGGGCGCGCTGCTGCGGCAGCGGCCGCTCGAGCAGCAGTTCGACGCGGCCGCCGGTGTGTTTGCGCGCGAGCAGACGCGCCGGCAACACTCGCGTATCGTTGAACACCAGCAGATCCCCGCTTTGGAGCAGCTGCGGCAGATCGCTCATCTGCCGGCCCTGATGCACCTGCTGCGCCCCGTGCAGCACCAGCAGGCGGCTGGCCGAGCGCTGACTCAGGGGCTGCTGGGCAATGAGATTTGCTGGCAGCTCATAGTCGAAGTCGCTGCGTTGAAAGGATGTGCTCAGGTGCGTGCCGGAAGGGTCGGTGGATGCAGGATGGTGGCCTCGCTCGGAGTCGAACCGAGATGGACAAGTCCGGTCGATTTTGAGTCGACTGCGTCTACCAGTTCCGCCACGAGGCCAGCGTCGCGCGGTACAGGTACGATACCTTAAACCTATATGAAATTCTGTCCCGCCTGCGGCCAACCGATCGAGATGCGCATACCCCCGGGCGACAACCTGCCGCGCGCGGTGTGCGCGGCATGCGGCGCGATTCACTATGAGAACCCGCGCATGGTGGTTGGCTGTGTACCGGAGTGGGAGGGACGCATCCTGCTGTGCCAGCGCGCCATCCAGCCGCGGCTCGGTTACTGGACCACCCCGGCCGGATTCATGGAGAACGGCGAGACGCTGCAAGGCGCCGCGGCGCGCGAGTCGCTGGAGGAGGCGCTGGCCCAGGTGCAGATCGGCTCACTGCTATCGATTACTCACGTGCTGCACGCACGACAGGTCCACATCAACTTTCGCGGGCGGCTGCTCGACGGCAAGTTCGGAGTGGGTACCGAAAGCCTGCAGGTAGGCTTGTACAGGGAATCCGAGATTCCGTGGGATCAGATCGCCTTCCCGAGCATCGAATTCGCGCTGCGCAGCTACTTCCAGGACCTGCATAACGGAACGGAATCAGTACATTTCAACGACATCAACCGGCCCCTGAGATACTGACTGGCCACGCCGGCGATGGCACAATACGCGGCCGCCGATCTGGCCCGGAGCCCAAATGACCTTTGTTGTTACTGAAACCTGCATCAAGTGCAAGTACATGGACTGTGTGGAAGTGTGCCCGGTGGATTGTTTTCATGCGGGGCCGAATTTTCTGGTGATTGATCCCGACGAGTGCATCGATTGCACGTTGTGTGAACCGGAATGCCCGGTCGAGGCCATCTTCTCGGAAGAAGAGCTGCCCTCAGGTCAGGAGAGTTTCAAACAGATCAACGCCGAGCTGGCCAAGAAGTGGCCGGTGATCACCGAGAAAGGAACGCCGCCCGCCGACGCGAAGGAATGGGAAGGCAAGCCCGACAAGAAGAACCTGCTGGAGCGCTAGCGGATTTCCCGGCGATCTTCAGGGCGACTGCAGTTTGATCTGCGCGAGCAGCTTATCCGGCGGCATGTAGCCGCCGATCATCGTGCCATCTGAGAGCACGATTCCCGGCGTGCCTTCCAGACCAATCTGCCTGCCAAGCTCGTATTCCTGGGCGATCGGCGTATTCGCGCAGATCTTCGCATCCAGCGGCTTACCGAGCTTGGCCTGAGTCAGCGCGGCGCGCCGATCGGTCGAGCACCAGACCTGTTCCGCCTTGTACCAGGATTCCGTATCCGGACCCGATCGCGGAAAGAACACGTAGCGCACCTTCACGCCGAGGCGGTTGTACTCATCGATCTGGCTATGCAGGGTCCGGCAGTACGGACAATCAACATCGGTGAATACGGTGACCGTGTACTTCGGATTCGGCGGTGAGAACACCACCATCTTCGACTCGGGAAGCTGATCAATCAGCTCGCGGCGCAGCTCCGAGCGACGCACTTCTGTCAAATTCTCGCGCCCGGCGACTCTGTAGAGATCGCCGACCAGCACATATTTCCCGTCCTGGCTGACGTACAGGACGTCCGCTCCGCGGCGCATCTCAAAGATGCCCGGCAGCGGCGTGGGCCTCACGTCCTCGGGTTTGACGCCCTCGCCCGCGGCTTTGGCGACCGCGCGCAGCGTCTCAGGAGATACCGCCAGCAGCGGCGCACTGCCCGAGGGCGGCGCGGACGGCGGCTTGGCAGCCGGTTCCGGCGAGGCCGGCGAGGCGGAATTGTTGGCCGAGGCCTGTTGCGACGCGGGGGGCGCGGAAAGCGCCACCGTCGCGAACAGCGCCAGCGACACCAGCGCGGCGTAGGGTTTCATGCGTCAAGGATAGCGCGTAATGCGCTACGCGGC